>NZ_JBLROA010000019.1:0-107388 GCF_047921505.1 Micromonospora sp. SL1-18
CCGCCGCGCGTCCCGCTGGCCCCGTCACGACTGCTCTCGACTGGAGCATTCTCGACGATGAGCAATTTGAGAGGCTTGTTTCAATATCCTTTCTGAGGCCAGTGGGTACGAAAATGTCCAATGGTTGATGAAGACTAGAGCGGCTGACCGAGGCCGGGATTTGCAAGCGACCCGGGTCAGGGTCGATCCGCTAAGTGGGACGCGTCGAGATCGCGTAATCATCCAGTGCAAGCACTGGCTGTCAAAATCAGTCACGCTGCCTGACATCAGTGACAATGTCTCTCAGATGCGCTTGTGGGAGCCGCCAGTCGTTGATGTGCTTGTGGTAGCAACCAGTGGGCACTTTACCGTTGATGCCGTTCAATGGGCAGAGAAAAGGGATGAAGCACGGGAGCGGCCAACCGTCGAGCTGTGGAGCCGAAGTCATCTAGAATCGCTTTTGGCACAGCGTCCCAATCTCGCTGTGACATTTGGTCTCCGCTAAGACGCCCATGCCATCCCGATGCTGACTCGAAAATCGGTGAGTGAGTGGGCAGGCGGCAGCACCCGGCGGCGCGTAGCGGAGCCGGGTCGGGTTGAGGGTTCTGGTTAGGCGATGGCTGGTTGCGGTGGGGGCTGGAGATCGACTTTCTGGCCGGTGAGTTGTTCGAGCTGACGGATGAGATCACGTTGACGGCGTTGCTTGCTGATCCTTGACTCGTGGAAGCCGGGGCCGAGGTCCTGGTAGCGGGCGTCGGGGTCGGTGAGCAGGTGCCAGACGATGGTCAGCTGAGTTGCCGGTCGCGACGATTGCCCGTTTCTTGCCTCGTCGGCGGGCCAGGCGACGGTAGCGTTCGCCGAGGAAGGTGTTGGTGCGGGAGAGTCCGGCGACTACCTCGCCGAGGGTGGCGGCCAGCCAGGGGTTGCCCTTGCCGGTGGAGTTGGCCTTCTTGCGGCCGGCTGACTGGGCGTCGATGGGGCTGAACTTGGCCCAGGACACCATGTGCGCGGCGGTGGGGAAGACGGTTATGTCCAGGCCGATCTCGGCGATGATCTCCTGCGCGGAGCGCACGCCGACTCCGGTGATCTCATCCAGCTTCTCCACCATCGCTGCGAAAGGGGCGATCAGCTCCTCTACCCGGGCGTCCAGGTCGGCGATGTCGGCAGCGAGGGCGTCGATGCGGCGCAGCATGGTGGCGCAGATGAACGCGTGGTGGTCGTCGAAGTGACCGGTCAACGCCTCGCGTAGTTGGGGGATCTTGCGGCGCATCGATCCGTGGGCCATCTCCGCGAGGGCCTTCGGGTCCCGTTGGCCGTCGATGAGCGCTTGCAGCATCTGCCGGCCGGACACCCCGTGCAGGTCGCTGATCACGGAGTCCAGTTTGATCTGCGCGTCTTCGAGGGTCTTCTCCAGGCGCTGCTTTTCCCTGGTCTGCTCGCGTACCAGGCTTCGCCGGTAGCGGGTCACATCCCGCAGCTGCCGGATCGGCTTGGGGTGCACCAGGCTAGGCCGGCACATCCCGCGTTCGACGACCTTGGCCAGCCACACCGCGTCGAGCCGATCAGTCTTCGGCCGGCCGGGCACGTTCTTGACATGTTTGGCGTTGAGCAGCCAGCACTCGAAGCCTTCTGCCTCGAGCAGGTAGAACACCGGCTTCCAGTAGTCCGACGTGGCCTCCATCGCGACCAGCTCGACCCGCTCGACCCGCAGCCAGTCCGCTAACTCCAGCAACGCCGGCGTCACCGCCGCGTACTCGCGTATCTCCTGCACACGTCGATCCGGCCTGGTGCCATGCGGCACCCGCACACACGCCACCAGACCCGCCTTGCCGATGTCGATCGCGCAGACCCGCGCCACGACCTGGACCGGTTCTTCAGTGATCTCCTCCACGGGCACCACCCTTCGTTGCCGGGCATCCCCCAGGTGGTCGCCCGCGGAAGCATGGGCGGGGAAGGACAGAGGCGGACTCGCGTGCTCGAAGCAACAATGCAGGGCCCCTAGATCACGCTTCCAGCGTCAGACTCCTATGCGGCTTCAAGATGCCAAGCATCAACGACGTCGGCGGGCGACCACCCCAAATTTTCACGCACGGCACGGGCGTCACGACAGGGGCATCGGAGACTCCTATGGACGTCAAGCTCCGTCGGCTGCCGTCTCACCGGCGGAGCTTGACCCCTTCGTCCCGAAAGAACGATCACGTGTCGACGACCTGCGCGAGTCGTAGGGTGCGCTGTCCGAACGGTCCGTCAGCATCCAGGGGCGTCCGTGGTTGCTCACGTCCGTCGTCACCCAGTTGGTCACCCAACCGAGATCATCAGCCGTCACAGCGGAGCCGCCCTGAGACCGTTTCGAGATCGGGTCTACGTACGTTCCACCTGTGTGGGATTCATCGAAGAACGACGAGGCTGCCTCACGTGCTGGAGCCGTTAGAAGGGACCGGACCGCGCGCGCGAGAGTCCGACGAATTGTATCGATCATGGGAGTTGTCGCTGCCGTCTTGCTTGGGGTGCTGCTGCTCCTCGTCATCGGCTTTTTTGCCCTCGTAGCCCTGGGGCTGAATCTCTACGCCCAGCACTCCTGACCAGTCAGTGCTGCACTGCAAGGGTGCATCCGCCTGCCATCACTGTCTGCCGTCGACCCGCCCTCTTGGGGACTGGGCCGCCGCCCGGCCCGCCACGTCAAGCGGACCTTGACGGCTTGTACGGACGCTGGCGGGTCGGGCGGTGGTCTGCTCGGCTCGCCCGGGTCGATGGCAGACGGGATGGCCCACCGCAACCACCCACGGACCGTGACCCGCCGACGGAGCCCCGGCCATCCTGGAGCCGGAGCGCCCCGCCGGAGGCGCAGTGACCGCAACCCGGCGACTGCTGCCAGCTCCGCCGACACGGCCGGCGTGCGCTCCCCTACGCCGCGCGGGCTCGTGGCCGCGCGGCCCGGCCGGTTGCCGGCCCACCACACCCCGGTCAACGGTCTGTCGTTCTGCGGCGGCCCCCGGGCTTCCCCGCTCTCCGCGCCAGCTGCCGGGCGTCAGGCGTGTCGGCCGCAGAGCGACAGCGGCAGCGGCCGGCGCGCGCCCAGGCGGCGGCGCGTGCGGCCCGTCAAGGGCCGCCTTGGAGACGTACAGAAAGTTTGAACCACTTTCGCCGGCAGCCGGCCCCTCGGCCACTCGCAGATCAGCGTCACCCTCAACATCTACGCGCACGTGGCCCCGGAGATCGCGCGGGAAGCCGCGTCACGGCTGGAGGGGGCGCTGTGGTCGGGTGAATGACGTTTGGCTGCTCGCTTGGCTGCTCGGCCTCGCGATCGCAAGCAGAAGGCCCAGGTCATGATCGGCGATCAAGCCGATGACCTGGGCCTTTATATGGAGCCGCCTGACGGAATCGAACCGTCGACCTACGCATTACGAGTGCGTCGCTCTAGCCGACTGAGCTAAGGCGGCAACGATCGCCAAGTGTAGTGCACGGCCCGCCCGAAGCCGAACGGGATCCCCGGTCCACCGAGAGACCCGGACATCGAGGCACATTCGGCACGATCGCGGGAGAGCGTTCCCGTTCGGGCACGACTACCCTGCGGCGGGTGAGCGACGATCACGCACCGCCGCAGCAGCCGACCCCCGAGGCGCACCCCGGTGAGCGGGCCACTCGCCGGCCGCGCAACCTCGATCCGCTGGAGCTGGGCTTCACCCCACGCAAGCCGGTGCCCTGGCTCGCGCCGCTGCTGCTGATCAGCACCGGCCTGCGTACGCTGCTGGCGATGCTGTTCGGGGCGTACCTGGACAAGCGGGAGCTGCAGAACGCTTTCGGCGACGGGACGTTCCGGCAGGTCGGGCCGGACGGCGGGCTCTGGCTGGACTACGTGGCCGACCTGGGCGACGGCTTCGACGCAACGTACTCGGTGGCCTACCTGCTCGCCCAGCCGGAGCTGGAGGTCGACGGGCACCGGCTGCCCCGGGCGCAGACCCTGGTCATGGGAGGCGACCAGGTCTACCCGTCGGCGGCATACGGTGCGTACGAGGACCGGTGCAAGGGGCCCTACCAGGCCGCGCTGCCGGTGGCGCCGCCCGAACAACCGACGATCTTCGCGGTGCCCGGCAACCACGACTGGTACGACGGCCTGACCGCCTTCCTGCGGCTGTTCGTCCGGTCCCGGGACCGGAACTTCGCCGGCTGGAGCACCGGCCAGTCCCGGTCGTACTTCGCCGTGGAGCTGGCCGCCGGCTGGTGGTTGCTCGGCCTCGACGACCAGTCCGGGTCGTACGTGGACGACCCGCAGCTCGCCTACTTCGACGAGGTCGCCCGAAAGCTCACCCCGCGGTCGAAGGTGATTCTGGCGGTGCCGGAACCGACCTGGGTCAAGGCCGTTGACCATCCGACGGCGTACGACTCGATCGACTATTTCATCCGTACCATCATCGCCCCGACCGGGGCGCAGGTGCGGCTGCTGATCTCCGGCGACCTGCACCACTACGCCCGCTACGCCGGCCCGGGGCGGCAGCTCATCACCTGCGGGGGTGGCGGCGCCTACCTCTACCCCACGCACACCCTCCCCGAGCGGCTGGAGGTGCCGCCCCGCGACACGCTGTCCCGCCGGGCCAGCCGCACCCGCGAGTACGACCTGGCGGCCCGCTTCCCGGAGAAGGCCCGCTCGCGGCGCTACGGCTGGGGGATCTTCGCCCGGCTGCCGTTCCGCAATCCGGGCTTCACCGCCCTGCTGGGCACCCTGCACACGCTGCTGATGCTGGCCATGGCCGGGGTGACTGCTGATCGGGTGGGCACCACCGAGCAGCGGCTGTTGAGCGTGCCGCTGGTGATCATGTTCCTGGTGACCATGCTGAGCGCGGTGTTCTTCGCGAAGCCGCCCGGCGCCAGCGGAAAACGGCACGTCCGGCGCTGGATCCTCGGCGTTTCGCACGGGCTGGCCCACGTCACGCTGGCCGCCGCGGGCACCTGGCTCTGGCTGATGCTGCCCTTCTACCACTGGCCGTGGCCGTTGCCGGCCGCCGCGGCAGCGGTGGTGTACGGGCCGGTGATCGGCCTGGTCGCCAGCCAGCTGGTGGCGCTCTACCTGCTGGTGGCCGGGACGTTCGGGGTGAACGTCAACGAACTCTTCGCCGGCCAGGGCATCGAGGACTCGAAGTCTTTCCTCCGGCTCCGGATCGACCCGGACGGTACGCTGACCATCTACCCGATCGCCCTGGACAGGGTCTCCCACGCCTGGCAGCTCAACCCCGACCAGTCCCCCACCGCCTCCTGGCTGACCCCCCAGCAGCCCCTCGCCCCCCGCCTGGCCGAACCCCCCATCATCCTCCGCTGACCAGCCCGCCCAGGTCAGGAGTTGTAGTGCTGGTCGTGGGCTTGGCGGGGGGCGCAGACGGAGGCTCGGCTGCACGAGCAGCGGGCGCCATCGGCATCCAGGCGGACGGTGACCGAATCCCTCGGGATGCTGTGGCCGACGACCTTGCCCTCCCCCTCGGGCGTGGAGACCCGGCTGCCGATCGCCGGGGCGGACTCCTGGAACCGCTGGTACAGCGGATGCTCGTACTTGAGGCAGCACATCAGCCGGCCGCACGCGCCGGAGATCCGCAGCGGGTTGAGCGGGAGATCCTGCTCCTTGGCCATCCGGATGGTCACCGGCTCGAAGTCGGTCAGGAAGGTGGCGCAGCACAGGTCCCGGCCACAGGAGCCGATCCCGCCCTGCACCCGCGCCGAGTCGCGGGCGGAGAGCTGCCGCAGCTCGACCCGGCAGTGCAGGGTGGCCCCCAGGTCGCGCACGAGCGAGCGGAAATCGACCCGGTGCGGCGCGGTGAAGTAGATCGTGGTGCGCTCGCTGCCGGACTCCGGCGTGCCGAAGACGTGGTCGACCGCCACCACCTTCATCGGCAGCCCGTGCTCGCGGATGAGCCGCTTGGCGGCCACCTTGGCGTCGGCCTTGCGCCGGCGTAGCTGCTCGTCGCGGCGCAGGTCGTCCTCCTGAGCCAGCCCGGCCAGCCTGGGGACGCCGGCCGTGTCCTCGTCCACCCACTGCGCGGCCCAGACGCACTCCGCCACCTCGGGCCCCTCGTCGGTGGGCACCAGCACCTTGTCGCCCACCTGCGGGCGCAGCTCGCCGGGGTCGAGGTAGTAGAGGCGCCCGTACCGGTTGAAACTGACCGCGCAGAGCATGCCCATGCCCACCAGCCTACGACCCCGCGGCGGTTCCGGCCCGGCCGCCTGTCGCCGTCCGGTCACCCGGCGCAGTTATCCATCACTGTCGACTCGACCGAGCCGGCCCCGCCCCCTCGTGTCGATGATCCTCGCCCGGACGGCTGAAACATGCGCCAGCCGGACGACAAACGACCGCACACGGCGTTGAGTGGAGGCAGACCTGCGGGGGGTGCAGGGGGTACCACGGCGTCGCCGGCCGACACTGCCGGCGGCGCCGTGGCGCTTGTGCGCGGCCCGAACCGATTTGCTAGCCGATACGCATGGTCGAGTTGATGGTCCGGACGTCGGCCGTCCGCTCCCGCCACGTCGTCTCCGCCAGGCTCGGCGCCCACTGGCGCAGCAGCGTCTCCGCGCCGTCGTATGCCACGCCGAGCACGCCGAGCACCCGCGTGGCGATCTCCGCCGCCGCGAGCGCCCCGGCCCGCTCGTCGCCGCCGGCAGCGTCGGCGGTGTGCACGGTGACCGCCTCGGCCGAGCGCAGCACGTCGGCCAGCGCCCGGGCCAGCGCGAGCCGGCTCCCCTCCACCCAGTCGGCCAGCGCGTCGGCGTAACCGGCGGTCGACTCCAGGCGCCCGACCAGGCTCTCCGGCCCCTCGTCGAGGTGGCGGAGCAGGGCGGTGCGGGCCTCGTCGTACGCCGACGCGGCCGGCCCGGACCAGGCGACCGGATCGGCGAGCATGGCGCAGGCCTCGTCGTACCCCCGGACCAGCCGGCGCACCGCGTGGCCGGCATCCGCCAGCGGCGCCGGGTGCAGGTCGAGGAACTCGCGTACGGCCGCGCCGGGGAGCACCTGCATGCGACGCAGCAGTGGCCAGAGCCGGTGCCCCTCGGGCGCGCCGGCGGCGAGCAACCTGTCGACCCGGGCGAGCAGGTCGAGGCCCGGCTCGGCGAGGCGGTCCAGGGCGTCCATCAGGCCTCCCGGGCGAGCCGGCGGCGAGCGGACTCGTCGGTGGCCACGTAGCGGTCGGCGGCGGCGCGCAGGGCGGCTGCGGCGGCGGCCAGCCGGGTCGCGGCGGCGTGGGCTTCCCGGGCCCGGTCGCCGGTGGCGGTGGTCCACTGCTGATGCAGGGCGCGGCCGATCTCGCCGGGGCGGCCCTCGGCGTGCGTGCCGAAGGCGGGGTGCGGCGGGTCGGTGGCGGTCACCGTGCGGGCCAGGGTGGCGAGGGTGGCGCTGGCCTCGTCAAGGCCGGTGGCCAGCACGCGCAGCGTCTCCATGTCAGGCTCCCGCCAGCGGCCGGTACGCCGCGAAGGTCTCGTTGTGCAGCTTCTCCCGGGCCCACTGCGCCGCGTCGGCGGCGGCGGTGACCGCGGCCTGCACCGAACCGGCGACGTCCCGGGGGTTGCGCTGGTGCAGCGGGGCGAGGAAGCGGACGCCGGTGATCCGCCCACCGGCGGTCACCACCACCTCGACGAGCCCGTCGGGCGAGCGGACGGTGACCTCGACCGTCGCGACCGCCTGGTCGAACTCGGCCTGCAGGGTCTCGATGCGCCGGTAGCGCCGCACCGCCTCCTCGATCCAGGCCTCGTCGATCTCCCCCCGCGGCATGGGCGGACTCCTCCCCGGCTGACCATCACTGAGTGTGCCGCCACGGTCACCGCGGCACCCCGGACCGTACCGCACGTCAATCGCGCGTGTCGATGCCCTGTGGACAACGCCGGAAGCGGGGACCTAGCCCTTCCAGAGGGCGAGCATCATCGCCTCTACCGCGATCCGCGGCTTGACGTTCGCCTCGATCGCCCCCCGGCACTCCAGCACGGCCTCCAGCCGGCGCAACGCCCCTTCGGCGGCCCATTTCTGCGCGCCCGCCTCGGCCAGCGCCGCGGTGTCGGTGTGCACCGGGGCGACCGGCGCTCGCAGCGCGCTGGCCAGCGCGTCCCGGTAGAAGCCGGCGAGATCGACCAGCGCCCGGTCGAGGGCGTCCCGCTGGGCCCGGGTGGCCCGCGACTTCTGCCGCTTCTCCAGGTCCTTGAGCTGGCCGGCGGCGCCCCGCATCGCGGCCGCCGCGCCCCGGCCGGTGCCGCCCGCGCCGAGCGCGGTCTGCAGCGCGGCCCGCTCCGCCTCGTCGAGCTCGGCGACCGACGCCGCGGCCTCCGCCTCGGCCGCTTCGATCAGCGCGGAGGCGGCGTCGAACGCCGCGCCCACCCCGGTCAGCCGGCGCGGCACGGCGAGCACCGCGTCGCGACGCTGCCGGGCCTCCGGGTCGCGGGCCAGCCGCCGGGCCCGACCCACGTGCCCCTGGGCCGCCGCCGCGGCCCACCCGGCCACGTCGGGCGCGATGCCGTCCCGGCGGACGAGCACCTCGGCGACGGCGTCGGCCGGCGGCTGCCGCAGCGGCACGATCCGGCACCGCGACCGGATGGTCACCGAGACGTCGTCCGGGTGGGTGGACGGGGCGCAGAGCAGGAAGACGGTACGCGGCGGCGGCTCCTCGATCGCCTTGAGCAGCGCGTTGCCGGCCGCCTCGGTGAGCCGGTCGGCGTCGGAGATGATGACGACCTGCCAGCGCCCGCCGGACGGCGTGCTGGCGGCCCGCAGCACCAGCGCGCGCATCTCGCCGACACCGATGGAGAGCCCCTCGGGCACCACCAGCCGGACGTCCGCGTGGGTGCCGGCCAGGGTGGTGTGGCAGCCGGGGCACGCGCCGCAGCCGGTGCCGTGCACGCACTGCAACGCGGCGGCGAAGGCCCGCGCGGCCACCGACCGGCCGGAACCGGGCGGCCCGGTGAAGATCCAGGCGTGGGTCATCCCCGCCCCGGCGGCGGCTGCGGACTCGGCCGCCGGGCCGCCGGCACCGGTCGCGGGCACCGCCTCGGCACGCAGCAGTGCGGCGGCCGAGTCGGCGGCGCGGCGCAGCGTGGCCACCGCCTCGGCCTGCCCGACCAGATCGGCGAAGACCTCCGCCATCAGGTGGGCCGCTCCATGGCCACCATTTCCGCCTCGGATAACTCGGGCTGGACCGTGGTGTCCGGGCCGTGGGCCGGGCGCGGGTGCACGATGCCGGCCGGGTCGACCAGGAACTCGTCCACCCGCCGGGCGACCGCCTCGGCGATCTCCTCGGCCGGTCGGGAGGCGTCGAGCACCAGGTAGCGCTTGGGGTCGGCAGCGGCCAGGTCGAGGAAGGCGTACCGGACCCGCTCGTGGAACGCGATCGACTCGGCCTCCAGCCGGTCGGCACCCCGGCTGCGGGACTCGACCCGGGACAGGCCGGTGCGCGGGTCGACGTCGAGGAGCACCACCAGATCGGGCTTGAGCCCGCCGGTGGCCCACGAGGAGAGCCAGGACACCTCCTCCACCGGCAGCGTACGGCCGGCGCCCTGGTAGGCCAGGGACGAGTCGACGTACCGGTCGCTGATCACCACCGCGCCCCGGACCAGCGCCGGCCGGACCACGGTGGCGACGTGGTGCGCCCGGTCGGCGGCGTAGAGCAGCGCCTCGGCGCGCGGTGACGGGGCTTCGGCGCCCTCGTTCTCCAGCACCAGCGCGCGGATCCGCTCACCGACCGCGGTGGCCCCGGGCTCGCGGGTGACCACGACGTCCCGCCCCTGGCCGCGCAGCCGGTCGGCGAGCGCGGCGAGCTGGGTGGACTTGCCGGCGCCCTCGCCACCCTCGAAGACCACGAAGAGGCCGCTGGAGACGAAGGGCTCGGCCGGCATCAGCGGGCGGCCCCGGATCGAGCCCCACAGGTCGGCGAGGACCGGTACGCCCTTCTTGTCGTCCATCTGGCCGAATGCGCTGATCCCGGCGAAGATGCCGGCGATGCCCGCGGCGAGCAGCAGCAGCCGGGTCGAGGAGACCGAGATGCCCAGGTCGGCGATGGTCAGCCGGCGCGAGCCGCCGACCCCGACCAGGATGCTGCTCAGCGCGATGGCCAGGATGAGCACCAGCCGGGTGCCGATCTGCACCACCGCGAAGACCCGGCCGCGTACCTCGTCGGCGACCTCGCCGCCGAGCAGGGTGGTGCCGGCCAGGAAGGCCATGCCGGCGCCCGCGCCGACCAGGATCGCGCCGAGCATCGCCATGGAGAGATGGATCGCGAAGGCGAGCACCAGCACGGACGCGCTGGCCAGCACGATGCTCATGCCGAACCAGCGACGCCGGGACATGTCCCGGACGATCATCGGGCCGGCCCCGATGCCGATCGCCAGACCGATGAAGATCGCGCCGAAGAGCAGGAAGAACGCGGCGTCGCCGGCGCCGAGCGAGGCGGCGAAGAACTTGGCGGTGCCGACCACGATGCCGCCGCCGGCGAACGCGCCGAAGATGCCGAGCACCAGACCCCGGACCAGCGGGGTCTGGCCGATGAACCGCCAGCCCTCGACGAACTGGCGGGTCATGCTCTGCTCGGCGCCGTCCCGCTCGCCGGTGCGCGCCTGGCTGATCTCCTTGATCCCGACGGCCACGACGACGGCGGTGGCCAGCCGGGAGAGGGAGTTGAACCAGAGCGCGAGCTGCGCGGGCTCGGCCCAGTTCGGGACCTGGCCGCCGGTCACCCCCCGGATGCTGCGGTCCAGCACCGCCAACATGAGGGCGGCGGCGATCGGGGTGAGCCCGTACGTGGTGATGAGGGTGAGCTGGTTGGCGGTCTCCAGCCGGGCGCGCGGGATCAGGTTGGGGACCGCGGCCTCCTTGGCCGGGATCCACAGCAGGGTGACCGTCTCGATCAGGAAGGTCGCGATCGCCGCCCAGGTGACCACCAGCCCCCCGCTGGCGCCGGTGAGCGCGTACAGCGGGATGGAGGCGAAGAGCACGAAACGCAGGACGTCGCAGATGACCATCGTCCAGCGCCGGTCGAACCGGTCGGCGAAGACGCCGGCCACCGGGCCGAGCAGCAACGCCGGCAGCAGCCGGATCGCGATCACCGAGCCGAACGCCGCCCCCTTGGCGGTGTCGCCGGAGACCTGGGCGGCGGCGAAGACGGAGGTGGCGAGCAGTCCGAGCCAGTCGCCGAAGGAGGCGGCGCCGAGCACGATCCACAGCCGGCGGAACGGCCGGATCCGCAGCACCGAGCGGATGGCGGCGGCTCCGGAGCGGTCGGCCTGAGCCGCGGGCGACGACACGCCGGGCAACTCGCCGTTGTTCTGGCTTTCGATGGCCGTACCTCCACGTGCCGGCCCAGAGCTGGGCATCCCCGGTGAAACACTCTAGTCGCGGCGGAGGTGTGCCCCCTCCGCGACATTCGCCTGCTCGCCGAGCCTAGGCCGCCGGTGCCGCCGGCTGCAGCCCCGACAGACGTGGGGGTATTTCGCATAGGCACCCACACAGTTAGCGTGCAGACATGTCCACCGGCCGTGACAAACTTCGCGATCGCCTCGATCGGGCGACCGCCCACCTCGACCCGCCGTACGCCGTGGTCGATCTCGCCGCCTTCGATGCCAACGCGGACGCGCTGGTCAGCCGGGCCGCCGGCAAGCCGCTCCGGATCGCCAGCAAGTCGGTTCGCGCCCGGGACCTGCTCAGCCGGGTGCTGACCCGGCCCGGCTGGCGGGGCGTGATGGCGTTCACGCTGCCCGAGGCGCTCTGGCTGGCCCGCACCGGCGTCAGCGACGACGTGCTGGTGGCGTATCCCACCGCCGACCGGGGGGCCCTCGCCGAGCTGGCCGGCGACCCGGCGCTCGCCGCCGCGGTGGCGCTGATGGTCGACGACCCCGGCCAGCTGGACCTGGTCGACGAGGTGTGCCCGCCCGGTCGTCGGCCGCCGCTGCGGATCTGCCTCGACCTGGACGCCTCCTGGCGACCCCTGGGCGGACGGGTGCACCTGGGCGTGCGTCGTTCCCCGGTGCACAGTGCCCGGGCGGCCGGCGCGTTGGCCGCCGCCGTCGCCGGCCGGCCGGGCTTCCGGCTGGTCGGCCTGATGTCGTACGAGGCACAGATCGCCGGCATGGGTGACGCGCCGCCCGGGAAGGCGGTGCTGGGCACCGCGATCCGGGTCGCCCAGCGCGGGTCGTACCGGGAACTGCTGGCCCGCCGGGCGGCGGCGGTCGAGGCGGTACGCGAGCACGCCGACCTGGAGTTCGTCAACGGCGGCGGCACCGGCAGCGTGGCCGCCACCAGCGCCGATCCCGCGGTCACCGAGGTCACCGCGGGATCGGGCCTGTACGGGCCGATGCTGTTCGACGCGTACCGCGTCTGGCGCCCCACCCCGGCGGCGTTCTTCGCCTGCGCGGTGGTCCGCCGGCCTTCGCCCGGGCTGGCCACCGTGCTCGGGGGTGGCTGGATCGCCTCGGGCGCGGCCGGCGAGAGCCGGCTGCCGCGCCCGTGGCTGCCGGCGGGCCTCAAGCTGCTCGGAGCCGAGGGCGCCGGCGAGGTGCAGACCCCGGTCGCGGGCCCGGTCGCGACGACGCTGCGGGTGGGCGACCGGGTCTGGTTCCGCCATGCCAAGGCCGGCGAGCTGTGTGAACGGGTCAACGAGCTGCATCTGGTCGACGGCGACGAGGTGGTCGCGACGGTGCCCACCTACCGGGGCGAGGGCCGGGCGTTCCTCTAGAGAAGTGGGAAACGGCGGGTCCCGGCGCACCTCGGGAACCCGCCGCTGCTCGTTGCGCCCGGTCGCACCCCGGGCACCGCACCGTTTCGCGCGCCGGCACCGTGCCGGCCACGCCTGATTCAGGCCGACTGGGCCTCGGTCCGGGCGTCGACCTGCCGGTACAGGTACTCCCGGATCAGCGCCTTCGCCTCGGCCAGCAGCCGCTCGTCGCCCTCGGCGCGGCGCCGGAACGCGAGCTTGATCAGGGCGTCGGACGCCTCCACCGCGACCTCCAGATTGAACCGGAGTTCGGGTACGTCGGCCAGGCCGAACCGCTCGGTGAGCAGCCGCGCGAGCTGATCGGCGATCACGCCGTTGTTGTCCCGCTGCTCGTCGAGCAGGTGCATGTCGACCACGTCGCCGAAGTGGAGGGTACGGAACCCCGGGACGGTGCGGTGCATCGAGATGTACTCGTCGATCGCCGCGTCGACGCCGTCCCACCAGTGGGTCAGGTCGTCGGAGGCGAACCGCTCGTCGAGCCGCTGGAGGTAGGACTCCATCGTGCGCAGGGTCAACGCCTGCACGATCGCCCGCTTGTCCGGAAAGAACTGGTAGACCGACCCGATCGCCACCTCGGCACGCTCGGCGAGCAGAGTCGTGGTCAGCCCCTCATACCCCACCTCGTCGACGAGCTCGGCACAGGCGTCCAGCATCCGCTGGACCCGCGCGACACTTCGACCCTGCACCGGTACCCGGCGCAGTGGCCCGGTCGTGGCGGCTGGTGTGGACACTCGGCGCCACCCCCCTTCGACGGATGAACTTATCTGCACGTCACCAGACTGTGACTACCGGTACAACGAGCGTGCCCCGATTGCGGTATTTACCAGGAACAACGTTCCTGGTATGAACTCAGTTCGTATTCATGTCGAGGAGCGTGGATGGCCGGTACGCCAGCCGCCTGGTCCAACTGGGCCGGCAACCAGCGCAGCATCGCCGCCCTCGTGGCGCGCCCCCGCACCGTCGACGAGGTCGTCGAGGCGGTCCGGGCCGCCGCCGACGCCGGCCAGCCGATCCGGGCGGTCGGCAGCGGCCACTCGTTCACCGGGGCCGCCCTGACCGACGGGCACCGGCTCGACCTGGCCGACCTGGACACCGGCGTCACCGTGGACACCGCCCGCCGGCTGGTCACCGTGCCGGCCGGGATGACCTTGCGCGCCCTCAACGACCTGCTCGCCGTCCACCGCCTGGCCCTGCCCAACCTCGGCGACATCGACGCGCAGACGGTGGCCGGGGCGCTCTCCACAGGCACCCACGGCACCGGCGCGCGACTCGGCTGCCTGTCCACCTTCGTCACCGGGTTGACCCTGGTCACCGGCACCGGCGAGGTGCTGCGCTGCTCGGCCGACGAGCACCGCGACGTCTTCGCCGCCGCCCGGGTCGGGCTCGGCGCGGTCGGGGTGCTGGTCGAGGTCACCCTGCGCTGCGTCGACGCCTTCGTGCTCCGCGCGCACGAACGGCCGGCGGCGCTCTCCACCGTGTTGGCCGACCTGCCGTCGCTGGCCGGCGAGCACGACCACGTCGAGTTCTACTGGTTCCCGTACACGGCACGGGTGCAGGTCAAGACCAACGACCGGGTGCCCGCCGACGACCGGCCGCTGCCCCGCTGGCGTGGCTGGCTGGACGACGAGTTCCTGGCCAACACCGTCTTCGCCGGGGCCTGCCGGGTGGGCCGGGCCGTGCCGGCGCTCGTACCGGGGATCAGCGCGGTCGCCGCCCGGGCGCTCACCGAACGCGTTTACACCGGCCGCTCCGACCGGGTCTTCTGCACCCCGCGCCGGGTCCGCTTCGTGGAGATGGAGTACGCCCTGCCGCGGGCCACCCTGCCGGCGGCCCTCGACGAGCTGCGCCGGATCGTCGACCGGCTGCCGTTCAAGGTGCTCTTCCCGGTCGAGGTACGGTTCACCGCCGCCGACGACATCTGGCTCTCCCACGGCTACGGGCGGGACTCGGCGTACCTCGCCATCCACCAGTACGTGGGCATGCCCTTCGAGCCGTACTTCCGCGCGTTCGAGGAGGTGGCGGCGGAGTTGGGCGGCCGGCCGCACTGGGGCAAGCTGCACTACCGGGACGCGGCGTCGCTCGCACCGGCGTACCCGAAGTTCCGCGACTTCCTGGCGGTCCGCGACCGCCTCGACCCCGACCGCCGGTTCAGCAACCCGTACCTGGAGCGAGTGTTCGGCCCCTGACGGGAGTCGGCCGGGCACTGACCGGGCCGGTAGTCTCCCCACGTGCCCCGCAACCGCCTGATCAGCGCCGGGGTCGCCGCCTGCCTCGGCGCGGCGCTGTTCCTCGTTGGCTGCGACTCCGCCCCCCGGGTGTCCCACTCGCCCCCCGCGTCATCCGCGAACCCCACCTCGGCGGATCCGGTCACGCCGGCCAGTTCGGGCCCAGCGGACCTGGCCGCCGCGATCATCGACTTCGGCGGGCGGCTGAAGCCCACCGCGGCCTACCGGGACCCGACCGCCGAGGAACGCTCCCGCGTCCGGGACGCGGTCGACCTACTGCTGGTGGGACGGGACGGGCTGCCAAAGGCGACCGGCTTGCTCACCGCCGCCGGCTACCGGAGCACCGTCGGCACCGACTCGGCCACCGGCCGCGAGTACGCCATATACCAGACCGAACCGGGCAGCGACCAGCCCTGGGGGATGCTGGTGGTCGACCTGTCGCGGCCAGCCAGGCTGGCGATCGAGGTGCCGCACCCCAACTCCGACCTGCAGACCGAGGGCCTCGGGGCGCTGTTGTTCCGGGCCGTGCCCGGCTCGGTGCTGCTGGTCGCCGGGTCGCACCGGCGGGCCGCCAAGAACCGGGCAGACGCCGCGCACAACCCCGACGGCATCTTCCAGGTCGTCGCCGGTCAGTTCGCCCGCGCCCGCGTCAACCAGATCCAACTGCACGGCTTCGCCGAGCAGAGCCTGCCCGGAACGGACGCGGTGGTCTCCAACGGGCAGCGCCGGCCAAACCCACCCCTGCGACGCGTGGCCGACGCCCTGCAAGGCGCCGGCTTCGCCACCTGCCGCGCCTGGACCGAGAAGTGCGGGCAGCTGGAGGGGACCACCAACGTGCAGGCCGACGAGGCGCGCCGACGCCAGTCGGTCTTCATTCATGTGGAGATCACCGGGCCGGTACGCCGGGACCCGTCGCGAGGGGCCGCCCTGGTGGCGGCGCTGGCCACCGCCGACCTGCCCGCAGACTGATCCGAAGGTCAGCTCACCGGAACGAGGCCGGCGAGGATGCCGCTGATGATGATCAGGTACGAACCGACCGACACCGCCCCGGTGGCGAGGATGGTCGCCACCGGCGGCTGCCGGACGAGCTGGTAGGCGATCAGGCAGCGCTTGCCGTAGAGGGTCACCACGCGCTGCATGACCTGGGTGAGTGCCCAGTACGGCAGTGGGGTTAGTCACTATTGCCGGCGCTGGTCGCCTTCTTCGGCGCGGTCTTCTTCGCCGCAGTGGCCTTCTTCACCGCGCCGGCCGCCTTGGCGGTGGTCTTCTTCGCCGCCGCCGTCTTCTTGGCCGGGGCCGCCTTCTTCGCCGCAGCCTTCTTCCTCGGCGCCGGACCCTTCGCCCGCTTCTCGGCGAGCATCTCGGAGGCCTCCTCCAGGGTCAACGCCTCGGGGGTCTGCCCGCGCCGCAGCGACGCGTTGGTCTCCCCGTCGGTGACGTACGGCCCGAACCGGCCGTCCTTGATGACCAGCGGCTTCTCGGTCTGCGGGTCGGTGCCCATCTCCCGCAGTGGCGGCGCGGCGGCCCGCCGCTGGCGGGTCTTCGGGGCGGCCAGCAGCGCGAGCGCCTCGTCCAGCGTGACGGTGAACATCTTCTCTTCCGAGTCCAGCGAGCGGAACTCGTCACCGCGCTTGACGTACGGGCCGTAGCGGCCGTTGTTGGCGAACACCTCGACCCCGTCCGGGGCCACCCCCACGAGCCGGGGCAGGCTGAGCAGCTTGAGCGCCTCGTCGAAGGTGAGCGAGTCCGGCGACTGCGAGCGCAGCAGCGATGACTTGCGCTCCCCGCTGGCCACGTACGGGCCGAACCGGCCGGACTTGAGCACGATCGGCTCGCCGGTGGCCGGGTCGTCGCCGAGCTTGCGCTCGCCCCCGCCGCCGAGGAACAGCTCGTGGACCTTCTCCGGGGTCAGTTCGTCCGGCGCCAGCCCCTCGGGGATCGGTGCCCGGTCGCCGGGGGTGCCGCCCTCCTCGCCCTCACCGGCCGGCGCGGGCTGCTCGCCCGGCAGCGCCCGCTGCAGGTACGGCCCGTACCGGCCGACCCGGACGACGACCTCGCGCCCCTCCTCGTCGGTGAAGAGCGGGATCGAGTTGACGCTGCGCGCGTCGATGTCGCTGAGGTTCTCCGTCACCAGCTTCTTCAGGCCGCCGGCGTGGGCGATGTCCCGGTCGCCGACACCGTTGGCGCTGCCGAAGTAGAACGCGGTGAGGAAGTCGACCGCCGCGTGGTCGCCGCCGGCGATCTCGTCCAGCTCGTTCTCCATGCTGGCGGTGAAGTCGTAGTCGATCAGCCGCGGGTAGTGCCGCTCCATCAGCCCGATCACCGCGAACGCCAGGAACGACGGGATCATCGCCTGGCCGCGCTTGGAGACGTAGCCGCGGTCCTGGATGGTCTGCATGATCGACGCGTACGTCGACGGGCGGCCGATGCCCAGCTCCTCGAGTGCCTTGACCAGCGACGCCTCGGTGTAACGGGCGGGCGGCTGGGTGTGGTGGCCCTGCGCGGCCAACTCCTCGGCCGTCAGCGGCTGGTCCTTCACCAGGGTGGGCAGCCGCCGCTCGGCGTCCTCCGCCTCGGCGTTCTCGTCGTCACTCGACTCCACGTACGCGCGCAGGAAGCCGGGGTCGGTGATCGTCTTGCCGGTCGCGCCGAAGTCGGCCTCCTCCTGTGCGGAGGAGACCGCGCGGATGCGCACCGAGACGCTGGAGCCGACCGCGTCGGTCATCTGGGAGGCGATGGTGCGCCGCCAGATCAGCTCGTAGAGCTTGAACTCCTCGGCCGACAACTCCCTGGCCACCTCACCCGGGGTGCGGAAGTTGTCCCCCGCCGGGCGGATCGCCTCGTGCGCCTCCTGCGCGTTCTTCACCTTGCCGGTGTATCGGCGCGGCTCCGGCGGCACGCTGCGCTCGCCGTACAACTCGACGATCTGCCGGCGGGCCGCCGCGACGGCGGTCTCCGACAGGTTCACCGAGTCGGTACGCATGTAGGTGATGTAGCCGTTCTCGTACAGCCGCTGCGCGGTGCGCATCGTCTGCTGCGACGAGAACCGCAGCTTGCGGGCCGCCTCCTGCTGGAGGGTGGAGGTGATGAACGGCGCGTACGGGCGGCGCCGGTAGGGCTTCTCCTCGACCCGGGTGACGGTGAACGGCCGCCCCTCCAGCCGGGCCGCCAGCCCCCGGGCCCCGCTCTCGTCGAGGTGCACGACGCCCGCGCCGGCGCGAACCCGGCCCGTGGTCGGCTCGAAGTCCTTGCCGGTGGCGATCCGGTCGCCGTTCAGCGCGATCAGGGTGGCGTTGAAGGCCCGCGGCCCCTCGCCGCCTTTCGCCACCGCGAGGCTGGCCAGGATGTCCCAGTATTCGGCGGTGCGGAAGGCCATCCGCTGCCGCTCCCGCTCGACCACGATCCGGGTCGCCACGGACTGCACCCGGCCCGCCGAGAGCCTCGGCATGACCTTCTTCCACAGCACCGGGGAGACCTCGTAGCCGTACAGCCGGTCGAGGATGCGTCGGGCCTCCTGCGCGTCGACCAGATCGCGGTCGATCTCCCGCGGGTTGGCCACCGCGGCCTGGATGGCCGGCTTGGTGATCTCGTGGAAGACCATCCGCTTGACCGGCACCTTGGGCTTGAGCGTCTCCACCAGGTGCCAGGCGATCGCCTCGCCCTCGCGGTCCTCGTCCGTCGCCAGGAAGATCTCGTCGACCTCCTTGGCCAGCTTGGTCAGCTTGCTGATCTGCTGCTTGCGGTCCGGCGAGACCACGTAGAGCGCGTGGAACCCGTTGTCGACGTCCACGCCGAGCCGCGCCCACGGCTCGCCCTTGTACTTGGCCGGCACGTCGGCCGCGTTGCGGGGCAGGTCCCGGACGTGGCCGAAGCTGGCCTCCACGACGTACCCCGGGCCCAGGTAGCCCGAGATCGTCTTGGCCTTCGCCGGTGACTCGACGATGACCAGACGGGTGGTTCCAGCGTTACTCGGCACGTCTCTCTCCCACCTCACTCCTGCGTCCGGCCCGCGCCCGGGCCGTCTTACCTACTGCCCGTTTCAGGCAGTGTTGCACCAGCCGGACCACCGGCGGTCCGGATGTCCAACGTAACGCGCCGTCCGCGCTTCGGGTTCCGTGGGCGGCAAACGGTCCGGTTCGGGGGACCGCCGTCCGGCGCGGCGGCACCCGCCGGACGGCGTCACCGTACACCGTGGGTAGGGCGTCGAGCTCGTCACTGTGACGATCACGCACGCTCGGGCGAGCGGTCACCGGCCCGTTTTCCTGCGCGAACCCGTCGTGAAGGTGTCCAGGATCGGACAGCCGGCAGGGTTGCGCCGTCAGCCGGCGCCCGGCCACTCGGCCGTCGGCGTGGCCTTGGGACGGTCACCCACCAGCTCGGCCAGCCGGGCCACCCGCCGCCCGGTGATCCGGTACGCGGGCCCACCCTCGTCCGGCTCCACGAACGCCGCCGGCAGCCCCACTGCGGCGAGCGCCGCCCGTACCCGCGACCGGCACTCCTCGTCGGCCGGGCCGAGGCCGAGCTGGACGCCGACCGGGCCGACCACCCCGGCGGCGGTCAGCCAGAGCCGCAGCCGGCGCCCGTTGAGGTGGAAGCCGGTCGGGGGCCGCTTCGCGGTGCCGCGCAGCCAGGCCGTGGCGAGCGGCGCCAGCGTGGTGGCGTACGCGGTGCGGACCAGGTGCCGGCCGTCCTCGGTCGGCTCCCAACTCGCCGCCACCCCCCGTGCACCCAGCTCGGCCACCAGCACGTGCACCCGCCAGGCGGCCCCCACCACCACGGCGAGCCGTGCCGTGCCGCCCATCCGGACCACCTCCCCCGGCCCGGCGAGCAGGCCGGCCAGGTCCGCCAGCGACGGATCCGCCGCCTCGGTGGAGAACAGCGAGGGCTGGCGGACCGGGTGCGGGGATGGGGGCGTCAGCGACACTCCGGGACCTCGTCGAAGGCCTCTTTGAGCTCTGGCGAGTTGAGCTTGCTGGTATCCAGCGCGCTCGCGTCGTACTCCTTGTTGAGGGTGTCCACCGCGGCCCGCACCCCGTCGTAGAAGGGGCCGGCCTGGGCAATGTCCAGCCGGTCGATGGTGTCCCGGGCCCGACCGTACGCGTCCCGCATCTTGCTCAGGGAGGTGCGGAACCCGGCGGAGATCTCCTCGCCGTGGTCCGTCTCCGGCACGCCGGCCTGCTCGATCTTGCGCCGGGCGGTCTCGCTGGCTTCCTCGGCCCCGGCGAAGAGCCGGACCAGGTTCTCCTTGGCCTGCGCCGGGGTGGTCTGCGCGGTCATCTGCTGCTGGGTGCTGCTGGTCAGCTTGTTGATCTCGGAGCGCCACGGGGTGAGCGCCTGGCAGACCGTGGCGGCCCAGGCCCGAGGGCTGGGGCCGCCGCACCCGGCGACGAAGAGGCTGAGCGTGGCCAGGACCACCGTGAGCTTTCCGGCGGTTGCCGCCCGGCGGGTACGCATGCGAAGCAGCGTACGACCTCACGGTGGAAGTACCAGCGGTCAGGTTTCGGACCCGGAGCCACCGGGTCGGCCCGGTTCCCGGCCGGCAGAAACGCCGACCGGGAACCGTCACCGCTCTCTCGTCGGCTCAGGCGCCGACCGGCTCCACCCGCTCCTCCGGGCTGCCGGCACCGGTGTCGCCGCTGTCGGAGTCGCCCATGGCGATGCCCTTGCGCTTGCTGAACACCACGGCCGCGACGATGACCAGCGCGGCCACCACGGCAATCGTGATCCGCAGGCCGTTGCTCTTGTCCGCGCCCACGCTCCAGGCCACCACGGCCGGCGCGATCAACAGCGAGACCAGGTTCATCACCTTGATCAGCGGGTTGATCGCCGGACCGGCGGTGTCCTTGAACGGGTCGCCGACGGTGTCGCCGATGACGGTCGCGGCGTGCGACTCGGAGCCCTTGCCGCCGTACGCGCCGTCCTCCACCAGTTTCTTGGCGTTGTCCCAGGCGCCGCCGGAGTTGGCCAGGAAGACCGCCATCAGCGTGCCCGCCCCGATCGCACCCGCCAGGTACGACGCCAGCGCGCCCGGGCCGAGGCCGAAACCGACCGCGATCGGCGCCATGATGGCCAGCAGGCCGGGGGTCATCAGCTCGCGCTGCGCGTCCCGGGTACAGATGTCGACGACCTTGCCGTACTCGGGGCGCTGGGTGCGGTCCATGATGCCGGGCAGCTCGCGGAACTGCCGGCGTACCTCCATCACCACGGCGCCGGCCGAGCGGGAGACCGCGTTGACGGCCAGGCCGGAGAAGAGGAAGACCACCGCCGCGCCGACGATCAGGCCGACCAGGTTGCGCGGGTTGGCCACGTTCAGCAGGTCGGCGATCGCCGCCTCGACATCCCTCACCTTCGCGTCGCCGTACGCGGTCTTCAGCGTGTCGGTGTACGAGCCGAACAGCGCGGTCGCCGCCAGTACCGCGGTCGCGATCGCGATGCCCTTGGTGATCGCCTTGGTGGTGTTGCCGACGGCGTCCAGCTCGGTCAGCGTCCGCGCGCCGTGCTCGTCGATGTCGCCGGACATCTCGGCCACGCCCTGGGCGTTGTCGGAGATCGGGCCGAAGGTGTCCATCGCGACGATCACGCCGACGGTGGTGAGCAGGCCGGTGCCGGCCAGCGCGACCGCGAACAGCGACAGGGTGATCGAACTGCCGCCGAGCAGGAACGCGCCGAACACGCCAGCGCCGATCAGCAGAGCCGAGTAGACCGCCGACTCCAGGCCGACGCCGATGCCGGCGAGGATGACGGTGGCCGGGCCGGTCTGCGAGCTCTTGCCGATGTCCTGCACCGGGCGCCGGTCGGTCTCGGTGAAGTAGCCGGTGAGCGCCTGGATCGCGGCGGCCAGCACGATGCCGATCACCACCGCGCCGATGGCCACCATCTGCGGGTTGCGGTCGACGTCGGTCAGCCCGCCCTTCAGCTCGGCGAAGGTCGACGGGAGGTAGGCGAAGGCCGCGATCGCCACCAGCACCGCGGAGATGAGCGCGGAGAGGAAGAAGGCCCGGTTGATGGCGGTCAGGCCGTTGCGGTCGGAGGCGCGCAGCCGGGTGATGAAGACGCCGATGATCGCGATGATCGCGCCGATGCCGGAGACGATCAGCGGGAAGACCAGGCCCTCCGAGCCGAACGCGGCCCGGCCCAGGATCAGCGCGGCGACCAGGGTGACCGCGTACGACTCGAAGAGGTCGGCGGCCATGCCGGCGCAGTCGCCGACGTTGTCGCCCACGTTGTCGGCGATGGTGGCCGCGTTGCGCGGGTCGTCCTCCGGGATGCCCTGCTCGACCTTGCCGACCAGGTCGGCGCCGACGTCGGCGGCCTTGGTGAAGATGCCGCCGCCGACCCGCATGAACATGGCGAGCAGCGCGGCACCGAAGCCGAAGCCCTCCAGCACGGTCGGGGCGTCGCCCTTGTAGAGGATGACGACCAGCGCGGCGCCGAAGAGACCGAGGCCGACGGTGAGGAAGCCGACCACGCCACCGGTCCGGAAGGCGATCTTCATGGCGCCCTCGCGCCCGCCTTCCCTCTCCCGGGCGGCCGCGGCGACGCGCAGGTTGGCGCGGGTGGCCAGCCACATGCCGGCGCCGCCGATGAACGCGCTGAACCCGGCGCCCACCACGAAGAAGAACGACCGGCCGATCTTCACCCAGGTCTCGCTGCCGTCGGTGTCGTGCACCGGCAGCAGGAACAGCAGCACGACGGCGATAACGACGAAGATCGCCAGGGTGCGGAACTGCCGCAGCAGGTACGCGGTGGCGCCCTCCTGCACGGCCCCGGAGATCTCCTGCATGTTCTTGGTGCCCGTACCGGCTGCCAGCACCGCCTTGGTCAAGGTGGCGGCGAAGACGAGCGCCACCAACGCGATGACCGCGGCGATGACGACATACGCCATATTGGCTCCGGTAAGGGACAGAGCGCCGCCGTCGGCGGCCAAGGTCCCGGACATCTACGTCCTCCTGTACCGAACACTCGCGCCGACCGGTGGAGACGCACGGGCCGACGCCTGGATGCGGATTCGCAAGCGAGCGCCAACCCACCCTGGCGGACCAGCGATCGGCACCCATTCCCGCTGGCTGCGGGCCGGATCACTTGCTGACAACCCGCGTACTGTAGCCCTCCAGCGTGTTGAGGGTCACACGCAGGGGGCACCATTCGCAGATGATCTTCGTCGCTGTGCTATGCGAAAAAATCTGATATATGGCCCCGGGCGGCACGACGAGGCCGCGCTCCCTGGGCGGGAACGCGGCCTGCGGGTGATACGTCAGGAGCGGCCGACCGGCCAGACCATCCGGACCTCGGTGCCGACACCCTCGTCGACCGGGCGTACCTGCAGGTCCTCCACGAAGCCGGCGAGCAGGGCGAAGCCGACGCCGGTGGTCAGCGCATCCTCGCTGAGCGACTCCTTGGCCAGCTCGTCCGGGGGCAGGGCGGCCAGACCGATGCTCGCCTCGATCGGGGCGCGATCCACCACCCGCACCGCGTACGCCCCGCTGTCGGACATCTCCACCAGCACCGGGTCGGGCAGCCCGTACTGCCGGTGCAGGGCGACCGCCCTGGTGCACGCCTCACCGATCGCCAGGCGCACCTCGTCGAGCAGGTCCTCGCGTACGCCGGCCCGGCGGGCCACCGCGACGCCGACCAGGCGGGCGGTGCGGACGTGCACCGGGGCCGGCGAGAAGGCGAGCTTGACCGTGGCCATCACGCGCCGGCGCCGGTCGGGTCGGCGCTGACCGCCGCATCGACCGTGGGATGCAGCGGAAAGACCTGGTCCAACGCGGTGATCCGGAAGATCTTGAGAAGCGGCTCCTTGTCGCAGACCAGGGCGAAGGAGCCGCCGGCCGAGCGGAGCCGCTTCAGGGCGCCCACCAGCACGCCGAGACCGGTCGAGTCGAGGAAGTCCACCCGCCCCAGGTCGACCACGACCTGGCGGGCACCACCGTCGATCAGTTCGAGGAGCCGTTCCCGCAGGCGTGGCGCGGTGTACACGTCCACCTCACCGCCGACCTCGAGCACCGTGTGCTCCCCCACGGTGCGGGTCGCCAGCGACAGCTCCATCGGCCCCTCCTCGGTAAGCTCTCCTGGGCATCTAACCACCTCCGCCGACACGCCCATGGCCACCGGCCGGTGCTCTCCCTTACCCAGGCCCCCCGCGTTTCATCTCTCCGATCGTGCTTCTGAAGGTGCAGGACGTGACCGACGCCGTATCCGCGCGCAGCGGCCCCGGGCGACCGCCGGCCGAGCTGCTGCGTCGGCTGCGCGCCCGGCACGCGTGCGACCCGGTCACCCACGTCGAGCGGGTGCCGGCCCGCGCCGGGGAGCCGGCGCCGTGGCCGGCGTGGGCGCCGGAGGAACTGCGAGCGGCGTTCGCCCGGCGCGGCGTGGTCGCCCCGTGGCGGCACCAGGCCGAGGCCGCCGAGCTGGCGTACGCCGGGCAGCACGTGGTGGTGGCCACCGGGACGGCGTCCGGCAAGTCCCTGGCGTACCAACTGCCGGCGCTGGCCACGCTGCTCGCCGATCCGCGCGCCACCGTGCTCTATTTGGCCCCGACCAAGGCGCTCGCCGCCGACCAGTTGCGCGCCGTCGCCGACCTCCAGCTGGATGGGGTACGCCCCGCCTGCTACGACGGGGACACCCCGCGCGCCGAGCGGAAGTGGATCCGCCAGCACTCCCGATTCGTGCTGACCAACCCGGACATGCTGCACCACGGCATCCTGCCCGGGCACGCGCAGTGGTCCGGCTTCCTGCGCCGGCTCGCGTACGTGGTGGTCGACGAGTGCCACACCTACCGGGGCGTGTTCGGCTCGCACGTGGCGCACGTGCTGCGCCGGCTACGCCGGCAGTGCGCGAAGTACGGCCGCACTCCTGGTCAGGCGCTCGCGGGCTCGCACAGCACCCCCGGTCAGGTGCTCGCGGGCTCGCACAGCACCCCCGGCTTCGTGCTCGCGTCCGCCACGTCGGGCGACCCGGCGGCGGCGGCCGGGCGGCTCACCGGCCTGCCGGTCGCGGCCGTCACCGAGGACACCTCGCCGCGCGGCGGGGTGACCTTCGCGCTGTGGGAGCCGCCGCTGCTGCCTTCTGACACGTCGGCTACGTCGGCCTCGGCGGCGGACCTGGCACCGGTGCGCCGGTCGGCGCTGCGGGAGACCGCCGACCTGCTCGCCGACAGCGTGGTCGAGGGCGTACGCACGCTCGCCTTCGTCCGGTCCCGGCGCGGCGCCGAGGTGGTCGCCGCCAACGCCCGGCGCGCGCTGGACGAGGCGGTGCCCGGGCTCGGCGCCCGGGTGGCCGCCTACCGGGCCGGCTACCTGCGGGAGGAGCGGCGGGAACTGGAACGCGCGCTGCTGCACGGCGACCTGCTCGGGCTCGCCTCCACCAACGCCCTCGAACTCGGGGTCGACCTGGTCGGGCTGGACGCGGTGCTGATCTGCGGCTGGCCGGGCACCCGGGCGTCGCTCTGGCAGCAGGCGGGCCGGGCCGGCCGCTCCGGTGACGAGGCCCTCGCGGTGCTGGTGGCCCGGGACGACCCGCTCGACACCTACCTGGTGCACCACCCGGAGGCGCTGTTCGGCCGGCCCGTCGAGGCGACCGTGCTCGACCCGGCCAATCCGTACGTGCTCGCCCCGCAGCTCGCCTGCGCCGCGTTCGAGGCCCCGCTCACCCCGGCCGACCTGGAACTCTTCGGGGAGGGGGCGAAGGAGGCGGTCGACTCGCTGGTCGAGGCCGGCGCCCTGCGGCAGCGACCCACCGGCTGGTACTGGCGGCACCGGGAACGCCCCGAGGTCGACCTGCGCGGCGAGGACGGGGCACCGGTCTGCGTGGTCGAGGCGTCCACCGGGCGGCTGCTCGGCACCGTCGACGGCGGTTCCTCGCACTTCCTGCTCCACCCCGGCGCGGTCTACCTGCACCAGGGCGTCTCGTACGTGGTCGACTCGCTCGACCTGGCCGACGGGTGCGCACTGGTGCACGCCGAGGAGCCGGACTGGTCCACCCACGCCCGGGACGTCACCTCGCTGTCCGTGGTGTCGGTCCGGTCGTACGTGGACGCCGGGCCGGTCGGGCTCTTCCTCGGCGAGGTGGACGTGACCAGCCAGGTGGTGTCGTACCAGCGACGGCGGATCGCCACCGGCGAGGTGATCGACACCCGGCCGCTGGACCTGCCGGTACGCGAGCTGCGTACCGTCGCCGTCTGGTTCACCCTCTCGCCGGAATCCCTGGCTCTCGCCGGTGTTGAGCCCGCCGACGTGCCGGGCGCGCTGCACGCCGCCGAGCACGCCGCGATCGGCCTGCTGCCGCTGATGGCGACCTGCGACCGCTGGGACATCGGCGGGCTGTCGACCGCCGTGCACCCGGACACCGAGGCACCCACCGTCTTCGTGTACGACGGCCACCCCGGCGGCGCCGGCTTCGCCGAGCGGGCGTACGGGACGGCGGCGGCCTGGCTGGGCGCCACCCGCGACGCGATCGCCGAGTGTGGCTGCGAGTCGGGGTGCCCGTCCTGCGTCCAGTCCCCGAAGTGCGGCAACGGCAACAACCCACTCTCCAAACCGGACGCGGTCCGGGTTCTCGACGTGGTCCTGGCCAACCTGGCCGCGGCCACCGGGCCCCGGGGCGAACGCGGGACGGCCCTGCCTCGGCAGGACAACCGGTCGTCGGAACGATCGGTCACCGAGGGGCGCGCTGCGGAGACCGCCTGATCCCGTTCCCGTCGCCGGGCTTCCCGCGCCTACCGTCGGGCCCGCAGGCTTCGGTCGGAGCGGCGTCCCGCTGGTGTGTCTGTTTGTTGGTCGCTGACGCCGGCCGGGCCGGTCGGAGTCGGATGGTGGCCGGGCGGTCGGAGTCGGATGGCGGCCGGGCCGGGCGGACGCTGAGGGGTGCGGGCCGGCGGGTGCACGTCGAGGGCCGAACTGTGCAAAACTCCGGCGTTCATTTCTTGAAGGAGACCGGATGCAGCTCGACAGCTTGCAGACCCAGCACCAGTTCCTCATCCGCCAGCGGATCCGGATGATGGTCAACCAGTACGAGGTCCACGCGGTGGCGCCGGACGGCTCCGAGGGCGCACTGCTCGCGTTCGCGCAGCAGAAGCGGCTCGCGTTCAAGGAACAGGTGACCATCTACACCGACGATTCCAAGCAGACCCCGCTGCTCGGCTTCAAGGCCCGCCAGGTGATCGACCTCGGTGCCACCTACGACGTGACCGACCACGCCGGCACCCCGGTCGGCCTGTTCCGCAAGGACTTCGCCCAGTCGCTGCTGCGCTCCACCTGGCACGTCGAGCAGGCCGGCCTGCCGCAGGTCACCGGGCAGGAGCGCAGCCTGCCGGTGGCGCTGCTGCGCCGGTTCGTCGACTTTCTCTCCTGGCTGCCGTACCACTTCGACTTCGTGGCCGGCGGTCAGCCGGTGTTCTCGGTCGTGAAGAAGTGGGGCCTGCGCGACCGGTACCTCGTCGAGATCCAGCACCCGCAGATCGACCGACGGTTGGTCATCGCCATGGCGGTCGCCCTCGACGCGCTGCAGAGCCGCTGAGGCGTCCGCCTCCGTTTGTCGGCCGTCGGTCGGGCCGAGCGCCCGGCCCGACCGTGGTCGATCCGGTTGCCCGGATTCCGCCGGGCCGCCCGGCTTGGTCCAGTCCACCAGCGTCTCCGCAGATGGCCGGGCCGGAAGCCGGGCTTCCCGACCGACGCACACCGCGGTCGACCCCGGCCCGATCGGCGCCGGTCAGCCGCGCACCGGGCCGGCTCGGGACGTCGCGGTCGCGGTGCGTGCGAGCCCCGGCAGCGGCGCGACCCTGACTTCGGCCGTGACCAGGACGTCGAGCCCGTCGAGCCGGCACGCCACCAGCCGTCCGCCGTTGGCTCGAGCCAGCTCGTCGGCCCGTCCGCACGCGACGCCGTCGCTTTCGAGCGCCCGGCCGGCGCCCGCCAGAGCTCCGAAGTCGGCCGCGTTCCGGGCCTGCTGCCGCGCCATCCGGGCCGCGCCCAGCGCCGCACCGAAGAGTCCGACCAGCACGAACACGAGACCCACGGCGAGCAGACTGATGGTCGCCCCGCCCCGGTCCGCCGCCTGGCAGGCCGGGGTGCCAGCCCTGTTCCGGTACCAATGCGCGCTGGTGTGGGTGTGGGTGTGGCCGAGCGCGGTGCGGATCGATGGCCGGCCCGCGGTGGCGGGCAGGGAGAGGGCGATGCCGTTGCTCACGGTCGTGGTCCCGGCGTACCAGGTCCTCACGGTCGTGGTCCCGGCGTACCAGGTTCGACGGCCGCGACCGCGGTGGCCGACACGGTGATCCGGGGCAGCCGCGCGCCGAGCGCCCGGACCGGTGCCCGGACGGTCGCGGTGACCCGGTCGCCGGAGACGGTGACCGAGATGTCGGCACCCGCCGGGGCGTGCCGGGCCCCGACCGCCGATCCGGGCTCACCTCGGGAAGCGGCAAGCGCTGCTTCCCGAGCCGCGTCCAGGCATCCGGCCCGTGTGGTCACCGCCTCGACCGTGGTGAGGCCGGCGAGGAGCAGCAGGACGAGCGCCGGCAGGCCGGCCGCCAGTTCGGCGGTGAACGAGCCCCGCTCCGCAGCACCCCACCCCCGAATGGCGATGGTGGTCGTCACCTTCGCATCAGGCGAACCCGCGGTCGGGAGCGAGGTCTCCGCAGGACCGGGCGCCGTGTCGGATGCCTGAACCCGATGCGGTGCCCTGAAGCCCGTGCCGCACCGGCGACGGCCGGCCCACCGGCGCCTGGTCACTTCAGCGCCCGGTCGATGACGGCGGTGAGCGCGGACTGCACGTTGCCGGAGGTGAGCACCTTCAGCAGGATGCCGGCGAAGGCCACCGCAGCGAGGGTGCCGACGGCGTACTCGGCCGTGTTCATCCCGGCGTCACCCCGCAGACGGGCGAGAAGTCTGCGCATGTCGTACTCCTTTCGTCGTGGATTCACAGCACGTCGCCGAGGACGGCGACGATCACCGGCACCAGGCCGGCGAGAATGAAGGCGGGCAGGAAACAGAGCCCGAGCGGCAGCACGATCAGGACGCCCGCCCGCCGGGCCGTCGCCTCGGCCGCGATGGCCCGGTCGGAGCGCAGCTCGTCGGCGAGGCGGGTGAGCGCGCCGGCCAGCGCCGTACCACTGTTGGATGAGCGGATCGCGGCCGTCACCAGGCGCTCTGTCCCGGCCACGGGATTCAGGTGGGCCCACGCCTCCGCTGCCGTACCGCCGAGCTCCAGCGTCCGGCCCACCCGTCCGAGCCGGTCGGCGAGCGGTCCGCCGAGCGCCTCGGCGACCGCCAGCACCGACCGGTCGACCGGCGCGCCCGCCCGGAGCGCGGCCGCCAGCAGATCGGCGGCAAGGGGCAGATCGGCGACCTCTCGGAGCCGGCGGTCGCGGACGGCCCGCGGCTCGATCCGCCGCAGCAGGCGATCCGCCGCCAGACCGGCCAGCATCCCTACGATCAGGCCGGCCCAGCCGTCGACCACGACCAGCACCGCCACCCCGGTCAGGCCCGCGCCGAGCCGAATCCGGTCAGGCCACCACGGTGGCCTGGACCGCTCCACCACCACCGGTCGGATGAGCAGTCGAAGACGTCGCCCAGGGCGGACGGCCGGCCCAGCGCCGGTGCCCAGGAGCAGCGCCGCCCCGGCGACACAGCCGGCGGCCGCAATCTGCCGGTACATCATTCGTCCCGCCCGGGCGCCGCGCCGAGCCGTTCGGCCCAGAGCAGCCCACCGATCTGCAACGCGACTGCCGCGAGCGCGCTGCCACCGCCGATGGTCGTGTGCAGGAGTACGGCCACCGGATCCACGCCGATGGCGTAGCCGAGACCGATGCCGCCGAGCGGCAGTGCGGCGAGCAGCCAGGCGGTCGCCCGTGACCCGGCGGCCTGGGCGGCAGCAGCGGCGAGGCCACGGTCGGCGGCCCGGGCATCCGCCTCCACGCGTTCGAGCAGCTCTGCCAGAGGTGCCCCGGTGCGGTCGGCCAGCCGCACGGCAGCCCGGGTCAACCGGGCGATCCGGTGCGGGCCGTCAACGGCCGCACCCCCGACCGGCAGCCCGGCACGCAGGCCGGCAGCGAGGTCGCAGAGCTGATCCAGCTCATGGCGGCGCGCCCGGTCGGCCAACTGGCGGGCCCGCCGGCGCCGGACCGCCCGGACCGCGAGCACGCCGTACGCGGCCAGCACCGCCGCCGCCACCGGCCCGCCCAGTACGGCTCCCGTCCCGCCGCCCACCAGAATCGCCAGCAGCAGGCCGTGCCGGGACACCAGCGCCTCAATCCGCTCCGGCGGCCGTCCTCGACCGGCGACTCGAGTGGTCGCCAGCCTGGCAGCCCCGCTGGTGTTGGCGCTTCCGGTGGGCTCGCCGGGTAGCGGATCGGCGGCAGGGCGACCGGGCGCCAACATCACCGCGGCACTGGCCGAGGCCGGGCTGATCGACAGGGCGGCACGGGGCCGCCGCCCGTCGACGGGTACGGGCGCGGCGGCCGGGTGGGTGGCATCGTGCCGCCCGGATGGGCGGACCGGAAGCGGCCGGTCCGCGACGGGCTCTCCCCAGCGTCCGCCACGAACCGTCGTCCGGGCTCCGCTGATTCTCGGCCCGCCGGCGACGTGGGACCACGACGGCACCGGGTTCCGGCGCGCCGATCCGAGGACGGCACGCCGCCGGGCCCGGCCGGCGCGCACCGGCCAGGCCACCGCCGTCGCGGCGGCGACCAGGAACACGATCACCAGCCAGCCCTGGACGGTCACGACGGGCCCGCCGACCCCGGCCAGGCCGCACAGAGGATGGGCGGTACGGTCACGTCCCGCACCCGCAGCATCGCGCCCAGCGGCCGGGCGGCAAGGCCGAGCCCGCGCCCGCGTACCCAGGCGGGAACCACGGTGACCAGGCGCTCCGGCCCCTCGGGCAGCAGCAGGCTGACCGAATCCAACACCCGGCCTTCGGCGGTGCGCCGCATCTGCAGGAGCACCTGGAGCGCTGCGGCGACCTGGGCGTGCAGGGCGGCCCGGGGCAGACCGCCGAGCAGCCCGAGCGCCTCCAACCGGGCCGGTACGTCCGTCGGGGCGTTGGCGTGCAGCGTCCCCGCGCCACCGTCGTGGCCGGTGTTCAGCGCGGCGAGCAGGTCGACCACCTCCGCGCCCCGGCACTCGCCCACCACCAGCCGGTCCGGCCGCATCCGCAGCGCCTGCCGGACCAGGTCGCTCAGTCCTACCGCCCCAACGCCCTCCACGTTGGATGTCCGCGCCTGAAGGCCGATCACGTGCGGGTGCACGGGACGGAGCTCGGACGCGTCCTCGACGAGCACGATCCGCTCGGTCCCGGGCACCAGCCCGAGCAGCGTGTTGAGCAGGGTCGTCTTCCCGGAGCCGGTGCCTCCGGTCACCAGGTACGCCAGCCGGGCCGCCACGACGGCGGCCAGCAGCGGGGCCACCGGGCGGGGCACGGTGCCCTGGCGTACCAGCTCGTCGAGGGTGAACGGCCGCTGCCGGAAGGTACGCAGCGATAGGTACGGCCCGTCGGTCGCCACCGGCGGCAGCACGGCGTGCAGCCGGGTGCCGTCGGGCAGCCGGGCATCGGCGTACGGGGAGGCGTCGTCGAGCCGCCGCCCGGCTGCCGCGGTGAGCCGCTGCGCCAGCCGGCGTACGTCGTCGGCCGTGCCGAGCGGCACCGCTACCTGGTGCAGGCCGCGTCCCCGGTCGACCCACACCCGGGTGCCATTCACCAACACGTCGGTGACCTGGGGATCCGCCAACAGCGGAGCGAGCGGCCCGGCACCGACGAGGTCGTCGCGCACCCGGTCGGCGATCCGCAGCAGAGCCGTGTCCCCGAGCACGGCGCCCGGCTCGGCGCGTACGGCGGAGACGATCGCGGCGGGGGTGACGGGGGTGGCCGCCTCCGCGAAACGCTGCCGGACACGGACGGCCAGCTCTCCCGAATCGGCCGGGCCGGTCACGCCGCACCCCTCGCCGGGACGCCGGTCAGCTCGTCGAGGATCCGCTGGCAGAGCGCGGCGAGCGGTCCCTTCCCGGCGGCCGCGGGTGCCTCGCCCCGCTCGAGGCCCCGGCAGATTCCCGGCTCGGGACGCAGCGTGCCGGCGAGCGGCAGCCCGAGCGCCCGAGCCACCTCGCCGGCCTTGAGACGACCCGGGGCCGGACCGCGCACGATCACCGCCAGGTCGGCGCAGTGTGGGGCGGCGACCGCCACCACCCGGGCCGCGGCGGCGGTGGCCCGCAACTCGGCCGGTACGACCACCAGCGCCCGGTCCGCGGCCTGCAACGCGACGACGGCCGCGTCGTCCAGGTATCGGGGCAGGTCGAGGACCACGATGTCGCGGCCCCGGCGGGCAGCATCGACGGTGGCGGCCATCGCCTCGGCCGGCAGGTGCAGCAGGTCACCCCGGTCCCAGGAGAGCACCACCAGGTCGCCCCGGCTGGGCAGGGCCCGGACGAGCGACGGCGGGTCCACGCGCCCGTCGGTGTCGGTCAGGCCCGGCCAGCGCAGCCCTTCCAGCTGCTCCCAGCCGAGCACGAGGTCGAGGCCGCCCCCGAGCGGGTCGGCGTCGACCAGGAGGGTACGCAGCCGAGCCCTGGCCGCGGTGATGGCGAGCCCGCCGGCCAGCACGCTGGCCCCGGCGCCGCCGCGCCCGCCGAGCACCGCCACGACCCGTGCCCCACCGGAGCCGGGCAAGCCGCCCGCGCACTCGGCGAACCGGTCGACCAGCCACGGCTCGGCGGCGGGCAGCGTGGCGACGTGCTCGGCGCCGATCAGCTCAGCAACCTGCGTACCCGGGTCGAGGTGTCCGGAGCGGCCGACCAGCACCGTCCGGGGTCGGCGCGGCAGCCGGGCCCGCAGGCAGGCCTGCGCCTGGTCGGCGCCGACGAGCACCAGCGGGGCCGGCGCCCAACGAGCCCGGGCCGTGGCCGGATCGGCGGCCAATTCGACCTCGGTGCCACCGGCCGCGGCGAGCCGCAGCAGCTCGTCGAGGAGTTCACCGTCGGCGGTGACGAGCAGGGGAAGGCGGTGGTGCGGCGGAAGCGGGGTACGGGGCGGCATGGCGGCCTCCAGCGGTCGGACTCGGACGTGCCGCCGGAGAGCCTGCCGGGACAGCCGGAGTCGAGACCCGCATCCCGCGCTCCCCTGTGGATGACGGAAGGCACTGTGGACAGGCCACCGCCAGCGAGATGATCTGCTATGGGCGTAGGGGATCGGCGATCGACGCCGACGATTGCGTCACGGCCGGCGAGAATTGCGCGGTTGTTCCTGCTTCTGCAGCTGCTGAAGTCTCCGAAGCTTCCTTCGCTTCAGCTTTGGGGGCCTCGGGCGATCCGCGGGGTGCGGCTTGATCCACGACCACTTTCGCGTGCCTAAGCCAAGAAAGGGACGACCCCCGTCGGGGGAGACGGGGGTCGTCGGGAGGTTCGGCTCCGGGGGGGTCGAGCCGAACCGCTCAGCGGCCACGGGGGGTGCAACCGCCGAGGGCCTTTTGGCCGACGAGACGTGAACTCTCATCGCGAGCACAAGCATGCCGCAGCAGGCCGTGTACGTCGAGTGGTGTCCGCTCCACCCACCGCTAAATCGTGTTCGCAGAGTGTGATTGCCATCACGGTTAGCTGAACTCGACATCCCGTGTCGCCGCATGCGTCACCCCCGGGCATCCGCTCGTTGGTCTCCGTCGGGCTAGACTTTCGCGCCGTGGGCCGAGGTGCCGCTTTTTTCGATCTCGACAAGACCGTCATCGCCAAGTCGAGCGCTCTTGCGTTCGGTCGGCCGTTCTACCGGGACGGGCTGATCACACGGCGTGACGTGGTCAAGTCGGCGTACGCGCAGCTGATGTTCCGGCTGGGCGGCACCGACGAGCAGACCATGGCCCGGACCCGGGACTACCTCGCCACACTCTGCAAGGGCTGGCAGGTGGAACAGGTTCGCCAGATCGTCGCGGAGACGCTGCACGAGCTGATCAACCCCTACGTGTACGCCGAGGCCGCCGCGCTCATCGAGGAGCACCAGGCCGCCGGCCGGGACGTGGTGCTGGTCTCCGCCTCCGGCGAGGAGATGGTACGGCCGATCGGCGAACTGCTCGGGGTAACCGACGTGATCGCCACCCGGATGGCGGTCGAGGACGGCCGCTACAGCGGCGAGGTCGAGTTCTACGCGGCCGGCCCGGCCAAGGTCGACGCCGTCGGCGAGCTGGCCACCGAGCGCGGATACGACCTGGCCGACTCGTACGCCTACTCCGACTCGCACAGCGACCGGCCGCTGCTGGAGTGTGTGGGCCACCCGACCGTGGTCAACCCGGACCGGGCGCTGCGCAAGCTGGCGGCGGAGAACTCCTGGCCGGTGCTGGAGTTCCGGCACCCCGTCCCGCTCGGCCGGCGGCTGCGCGAGCGGCCCGCCGTGCCGGTCGCCGCCGCGGCGCTCGGGGTCGGCGTCGGAGTCGCCATCGGCATCGCCTGGTACGGCCGGCACCGTCGCACCCGCGCCGCCACCACCGCACCCACCGCCTGACAGCCTCCCGTCGCAGGGTCAGGCGGCGAGGACCTCGTCGCCGATCAGGGCGATCTGGTCCGCGCCGACCTCGACCGCCGACATGTAGTGACGTAGCCAGGAGCGCAGCCCGTCGGGTGTGCCGGTAGCGAAGGCACCGGCCGCGCCGACGTACTCCGGCTCGCGCTCCCGGTGGCCGACGTCGACGGCGACCAGCCCGCGCGGGTCGAAACCGGTGGAGATCATCACCAACCGGGCGGCGGCCCGGGCGATCACCCCGGACGGGCCGGCGAACGGACGCAGGTTCAGCAGCTCACCGTGTACCACCGCGGCCAGCACCAGCGGCGGCGCCTTCGTGCCCCCGGCGACCAGCCCGGCCAGCCCGTCGAGGCGCGCCGCGACCACCGGGTCGGCCACCGGCCGGCCCAGTTCCGCTTCGGCGACGACGTCCCGGGCGGCGAGGACGTGCAGCCGCGCGAGGACCTGGCGGGGGGCCTTCGGCCAGAGTTCGCTCAGCCCGGGCAGCGCCCCGGCCACCCGCAGCGTCCCTTGGACCACCGGGTCGGTGACCGTACCGGCGCGTACCTCCTCCCGCTCGTGCACCCGGCCCTCCAGCGCGGCGCTGGCCACCGCGCTGCGGAGGCTGACCTCGGCGGCGACCTGGCCGCCGTGACGGCGCAGGGCGCGGTGCCGGTGGGCCTGGTCGACCCGGTCGCGGGCCCGCTCGACGGCGGGCGCGACGTCGGCGAGCGCAAGCAGCGGGGCAAGCGGGTCGGTGGTCACCCCGTCACGCTATCCACCGCGCCGCCCCTGCCGGGCGCCGCCCGCCGCGGCGGCGATCCCGACCACCCGGGCGTACGCCCCGCTTCCGCTCCCGGCGGCGTGAGAAGGGAACCCTTCTCTACCGCAGGCGTTAATAGGGGGCCCTTCCTTACATCTCGGCGCGTTGCGCGGGCCGCTGGGCGCGCGGCGGCTCACCGGCGTCGCGGTGGCCGGTGCGCCGGGTCTAACCTCATGCGGATAGGAGACGCTGGTCACGCGAGAAGGAGAGTCACCGCATGAGCGAGGCATTGGCCAACTTGCTGAACGAGACGCGGCAGTTCCCGCCGCCGGCCGAACTCGCCGCGAAGGCCAACGTGACGGCCGACGCCTACGCGGAGGCGGAGCGCGACCGGCTCGGTTTCTGGGAGCGCCAGGCCGGGCGGCTGACCTGGGCGAAGCAGTGGGACCAGGTGCTCGACTGGTCGAACGCGCCGTTCGCGAAGTGGTTCGTGGGCGGGCAGCTCAACGTGGCGTACAACTGCCTGGACCGGCACGTGGCGGCCGGCCGGGGCGACAAGGTGGCGATCCACTGGGAGGGCGAGCCCGGCGACACCCGCACCCTGACCTACGCCGACCTGCACAGGCTCACCTGCCAGGCGGCTAACGCGCTGACCGACCTGGGCGTGGTCGCGGGCGACCGGGTGGCGATCTACCTGCCGATGATCCCCGAGGCGGCGGTGGCGATGCTGGCCTGCGCCCGGATCGGCGCCACGCACAGCGTGGTCTTCGGCGGCTTCTCCGCCGATGCGCTGACCAACCGGATCCAGGACGCCACCGCCAAGGTGGTGATCACCGCGGACGGCGGCTTCCGCCGGGGCAAGCCGTCGGCGCTGAAGCCGACCGTGGACGAGGCGGTGGCGAAGTGCCCGTCGGTGGAGCACGTGCTGGTCGTCCGCCGTACCGGCGAGGAGGTCGCCTGGTCGGCCAAGGACCACTGGTGGCACGAGACGGTGGAGACCGCCTCCCCGGCGCACACCGCGCAGCCGTTCGACGCCGAGCACCCGCTCTTCATCCTCTACACCAGCGGCACCACGGCCCGGCCTAAGGGCATCCTGCACACCACCGGTGGCTACCTGACCCAGACGTCGTACACCACGCACGCGGTGTTCGACCTGAAGCCGGAGACCGACGTCTACTGGTGCACCGCCGACATCGGCTGGGTCACCGGGCACTCCTACATCGTGTACGGCCCGCTCTCCAACGGCGCCACCCAGGTCATGTACGAGGGCACCCCGGACACCCCGCACAAGGGCCGGTTCTGGGAGATCGTCGACAAGTACCGGGTCACCATCCTGTACACCGCGCCGACCCTGATCCGCACGATGATGAAGTGGGGCGAGGACATTCCGGCCGGGTACGACCTGCGCTCGCTGCGGCTGCTCGGCAGCGTCGGCGAGCCGATCAACCCGGAGGCGTGGATCTGGTACCGCCAGCACGTCGGCCGGGGTGAGCTGCCGGTCGTGGACACCTGGTGGCAGACCGAGACCGGCGCGATCATGATCTCCCCGCTGCCGGGCGTCACCGAGGCCAAGCCGGGCTCGGCGATGGCCTCGCTGCCCGGCATCGTCGCCGACGTGGCGGACGACCAGGGCCAGTCGGTGCCGAACGGCGGCGGTGGCTACCTGGTGCTCAGGGAGCCATGGCCGTCGATGCTGCGCACCATCTGGGGCGACGACAACCGGTTCATCGAGACCTACTGGTCGCGGTTCGGGGCGGGCGCCTCCGGCGGGGACGGCGAGTGGTTCTACTTCGCCGGCGACGGGGCCAAGAAGGACGACGACGGACACATCTGGCTGCTCGGCCGGGTCGACGACGTGATGCTGGTGTCCGGGCACAACATCTCCACCACCGAGGTGGAGTCCGCCCTGGTCAGCCACCCGTCGGTGGCCGAGGCGGCGGTGGTGGGGGCGACCGACCCGACCACCGGCCAGGCGATCGTGGCCTTCGCGATCCCCCGCGGCAACGCGGACACCTCCGGCGAGGCCGGCGAGCAGCTCATCGCCGACCTGCGCAACCACGTGGCTAAGACGCTCGGCCCGATCGCCAAGCCACGGCAGATCATGCTGGTGCCCGAGCTGCCGAAGACCCGCTCCGGCAAGATCATGCGCCGGCTGCTGCGGGACGTCGCGGAGCACCGCTCGCTCGGCGACGTCACCACTCTGCAGGACTCCTCGGTGATGGAGCTGATCTCCGCCGGCATGGGTGGCGGCAAGTCCGACGAGGACTGACCGCAGGCGTACCCCGAGATGGGTGACGGTCCGCGTGGACCGTCACCCATCGTCGTCTTCGGAGCGTACGGATCGGAAGTTTGGTGGAGGCCTGGCGGGGCTGAACGGGCACAGGGAGGTCCGCCCCCTGTTGGTGAGGGCCTCTCATCCTCTAGGTTCAGCCGGGCCGGATCGGCTCGACCGCCGTCACTGCGGCGAGCCCGGCCGACTTTCTTTCCCCATGCCGACGAACGGAGTGGCATGAACACATCGCAATCCGGGTCGCGTCGACGCCTACTCGTCGCGCTGCCCGCCCTCGCCCTCGCCGCCACGTCACTGACCGTGACGGGCAGCGCGGCCGCTCAGGAGTCCGGCCCCGCCCGGGTCATCGGAGCGGACGAGTACTACATCAACTATGCCGAGCCGCAGGTGCAGCCGGACACGGCCGGCAAGGAGGTCAAGGGCAAGAACGGCATCTTCACGTCCGGGATCGACGAGGCCCGGGCGTACGACCGCAAGTTCGCCGAGGGTAACCCGGTGACGGCGCGGGAGCTGGCCAAGCTGGAGGCCAAGGCGATCAAGACGGGCCAGAGCCCGCGCCAGATCAAGCAGGCCAAGAGCACCCAGACGGCCAAGCTGCTGACCCTGCTGGTGGAGTTCAACGACCAGGCGAACGACGACTTCACCAACGTCATGGTGCCGAAGACGGTCAACGACGACCGGAGCTGTGTCCCCGGCACCGTCCAGAACGGCCCGACGCACAACAACATCCCGAACCCGGCCACGCTGCCGCACGAGGACAACAACTCGATGTGGGTGCCCAACTTCTCGCCGGAGCACTACGACAAGATGCTCTACACCAAGGAGGGCATCACCGAGCGGGTCCGCACCGACCTGACCGGGCCGGACGGCAAGCCGGGCGTCAGCCTGGCCGGCCGGACCATGCACAACATGTACCTGGAGATGTCCAAGGGCGCGTACACGGTGAACGGGCAGGCCAGCCCGTGGATCACCATGCCGCACTCGGAGGCCTGGTACGCCGCCTCCCGCTGCACAAAGGACGACAAGGGCAACTGGGTCGCCGGGCGGCAGCAGTCGATGAACGGCCACCCGGACAACCCGCAGGGCGCCGGCCGGCTCGCCATCGACGCGGTCAACGAGCTGGCCAAGATGGACCCGAACTTCCCGTGGGCCGACTACGACGTCGAGGACCAGAGCGACTTCGACGGCGACGGCAACTACAACGAGCCGGACGGCGTGATCGACCACCTCGTGCTGGTGCACGCCGGCAAGGACAAGTCCGGTGGCGGCGGCGCCGAAGGGGTCTACTCGATCTGGGCGCACTCGTCGGCGGTGGCCGGCGGCTACACCATCCCGGGCACGAAGATCAAGGTGGCGAACTACATCGTCCAGCCGGAGGACTCGGGGGTCGGCGTCTTCGCCCACGAGTACGGCCACGATCTGGGCCTGCCGGACCTCTACGACACCTCGGGCAACGCCGACTCGGACGTCGACTTCTGGGACCTGATGTCCTCGGGCTCGCACTCCGGTGAGATCTTCCAGGCGCTGCCGACCCACATGGGACTCTGGGACAAGTGGGTGCTCGGTTGGGCGGACCCGCTGACCGTCAACCCGGGTGACGACGCGCGCGCCGTGCAGCTCGGCCAGACCTCGAACACCCCGGTCGGCACCAAGGACGGCATCAAGATCAACCTGCCGGACAAGGTGATCACGCTGGCGCAGCCGCACAGCGGCGCCAAGATGTGGTATTCCGGGGCCGACCAGAACTGGGCCGACGTCAAGCTGAGCCGTACGGTGACCGTCCCGAACACCCCCGACGCGAAGTTCTCGATGTGGAACAACTACGTCATCGAGAAGGACTGGGACATGGGCTTCGTCGAGGTCTCCACCGACGGCGGGGCGACCTGGTCCGAGCAGAAGGTCTACGACGCCACCGGCAAGCTGGTCTCCACCAACGACGGCTACGCCGACCCGAACGGCCGCATGGTCGACTACGGCAAGGCAAGCGGCGTCGACCGCAAGAAGTACGGCCTGACCGGCACCACCAACGGCTGGCGGCACGACTACGTCGACCTGTCGGCGTACGCCGGGCAGACCGTGCAGGTGCGGCTGCGGTACGCCACCGACGCGGCGTTTGTGGAGCGGGGCTGGTTCGCCGACGACTTCTCGGTGACCGGCGGCGGCGCCACCACGTGGAGCGACGACGTCGAGGGCGGCGCCAACGGCTGGACCCAGACCGGCGGCACCTTCACCGACACCAGCGGCGCGGGCTGGTACACCGACTCGGGCACGCAGGTCAAGGCGCACTACTACCTGGCCGAGTGGCGCAACTTCAACGGCTTCGACCAGGGCCTGAAGTACACCTACGACACCTCCTACTCCCACGACGAGTGGAAGGTGGAGAAGGTCGCCTACAACGCGCCGGGCATGCTGGTCTGGTACCGGGACACCGCGCTGGGCAACGTCAACCACACGACCGCCCAGCTGACCGCGCTGCCCAGCTACGGCGCCAAGGGCGGGCTGCTGATCGTCGACTCGCACAACGAGCCGCTGCGCCGGCAGGGCGAGGCGGCGGTCAAGGACCCCTCGGTGCTGGACAACCTGCCCAGCCGCCCGCAGTCCTCGAACGCGGCCTTCTCGCTGAACCCGACGTACCCCTTCCGGGAGTGCCTGGAGGCAGCCGACGAGCCGTACAGCGAGTACTGCACCAACTTCGCGGCCCTGGCCCCGGTGCCGGCGTTCACGGACGCCAAGGGTTGGTACCCGGGCATCGAGATCCGCGACGATGGGGCGTACGCCCGGGACAGCGACGCCTCCGTCGTCATCCCGTCGCGGGGCGGTGCGATGTACACGACCCGGGTGACGCACCCGGACGGTACGCCGGCGCCGGAGTACTACGGGGCGACCCTGGGTGGCGGGGCCATCGTGCTCGGCACCGGCAACCCGGGTGACGCGGGCGTGGCGTACGGCGTCTCGATCACCATCAAGCAGGCCGCCAAGGACAACTCGTCCGCCACGGTGTACGTGACCTCGGCGAAACGATGACCTGACCCGCTGTCGCGGACCAGGCACATCGGGCGGAGCCCGTCCGGAGCGCACCGCTCCGGGCGGGCCCCGTCGTTTCTTACCGGTCCTCCGGTGGTCTCCCGGAGAATCCCCTGATCCTCAGCACCTGCGCGGCCACCGGCGGGATGCCGGCCCTAGGCTGTGCCACATGACCGACCACCGAGGCGGGCCCGTCGACGAGTCCTGCGTCCTCCCCGACGGGCCGTGGACGCACCGGTTCGTCGGCGCCAACGGGAGCCGCTTCCACGTCGTCGAGGCCGGCACCGGCCCGATGGTGCTCTTCCTGCACGGCTTTCCCGAATACTGGCTGGCCTGGCAGGAGATCCTGCCGGCGGTCGCCGACGCGGGATTCCGGGCGGTCGCGGTGGACCTGCGCGGATACGGCGCGAGCGACAAGCCACCCCGGGGGTACGACGGCTACACCCTCGCCGCCGACGTGGCCGGGCTGATCCGGGCGCTCGGTGAGCGGTCGGCGACGCTGGTCGGCTCCGGGGCCGGCGGCCTGATCGCGTGGACCGCCGCCTCGTTCCACCCCAGCCTGGTTCGGCGGTTGGTGGTACTCGGGGCGCCGCACCCGCTCCGGCTACGGGCCGCCATCTTCGCCGACCCGCGCGGCCAGTTCGCCGCCTCCACCCCGGCCCTGAAGTTCCAGCTACCCCGCTATGAGCATGTGCTGACCCGGGACGACGCCGCCGAGGTGGAGGCGATCCTGCGGCGTTGGGGCGGGCCACGCTGGGTGAACGGCCCCGACTTCGCGGCGTACGCCCGGTGCTGCCGGGAGGCGATGCAGATCCCGCAGGCGGCCTTCTGCGCCATGGAGGGCTACCGCTGGGCGTTCCGGTCGGTGCTGCGGCTGCACGGCTACCGGTTCGTCAAGCTGATGCAGCGGCCGCTGGTCACGCCGACCCTCCAGCTGCACGGCGCGCTGGACCGGGCGGCGTTGCCGCGTACCGCCCAAGGCTCGGGCCGCTACGTGACCGCCCCGTACGAGTGGCGGCTGCTCGACGACGTCGGCCACTTCCCGCACGTGGAGGCCCCGGACGTGGTGCTCGGCGAGATCCTGCGCTGGGCGAAGTCCTGACTCACACCCGCTGCTCGGTCCTGACTCACACCCGCTGCTCGCGCAGGTCGGCGACCTCGTTCGCCGGCGCCCAGCCCTGGTAGACCCCGAAGTCGAAGGCATCCAGGCCCAGCGCGCGGGCCACCGGCCACCGCCCACCGGTGTACTCCACCCGCAGCCAGCCGTCGTGCTCGGCCAGCACGATGAACGGCTGCCCATGCCAGGTGCAGGTGGTCCGCACGTACGCCACCTCGTCGACCTCGGCGGCCGGCACCACCCGCACGTGCCGGCCGGGGCGTACCTCCTCGAAGCCCTCACCCGGTTCGGGCTGGTAGAGGCGGACGTCGTCGCCGTCCGGGCTGGCCTGGTACTCCTGGCCCCGCCAGCGGGCCACGTAGCCGTCGCGGGTCACGACTCACCGACCCGTCGCCAGAGCAGCGCGTCGGCGTCCAGGATCGCCACCACCCGTTCGCTGCCATCCGCGCCGATCCGGCACAGCTGCGCGCCGTGCGGCAGCCGGGCACTGTCCACCTTGAACTCCGCGACCACGTCGCTGCTCTCGCCTGGCGCGAAGCCGTTGCCGCGGAACGGGGGACGCTCGATCACCCAGCCCTCCATCGCCCGCATCGCGGCCTCGTTCTGCCCGCCGTACGGGATGCGGTAGAGGCTCGGCCGGTACGCCGGCCAGCGCAGCACGTAGATCTCCTCGGCGTCGGGGGAAAACGGCGAGTCGGGGTGGCTCAGGCCGAGCGCGTCGTACAGCTGCGCCGGGGTGTTCAGGTGGGCCAGCTCGCCGGCCCGGTGCACGAAGCCCGACACCCGGTCGTAGCCGCGTTCCAGGTAGTAGGCGAGCTGGCTCGGCGCGACCGCCTTCTGCATGGTCACCGGCAGGCTCGGGTCGACCGGCGGCACGGCGGGCCGGGCCGCGGCCGCCGGATCCGCCTCGGCGGCGGCCGCTTCCGGCTCGCTCTCCGGGTCGTCCCCGAGCCCCACCTCGGCAGCCCAGTTGGCCAACGCGAGGACCTGCTCGCCGGGGTACTTCGCCCCGACCGGCGTGCCCGGATTCACCGCGAACGACCAACTCTCGTCCGGCCAGCGCCGGATGAGCTGGACGAACTTCACGCGTACGGTCTCGACCGACGGGTCGACCCGGTCGGCCAGCCGCTCCGGCGAAGTGTAGACCACCACGTACGTCTCGCCGTCGAGCTGCTCGGTCCGCCAGACGAAGCCGGGGTCGCCGGGCCGGCTCTCGGACACGGAGTCGGCCGCGACGGGCAACAGCACCCGGGCCAGCAGCAGGGTGGAGAGGAAGCCGTCGGTGCTGCCGCTGCCCGCCGCCCCGAGCAGTTCCTTCTCGACGTCGTTCGCTGGCACGAAGTCGGGCGGCACCGGCGCAGGCGGTGCCGGCTCCGGCGGTGCCGGCTCCGGCGTGGGCGGTTCCGGCGTGGGCGGCGCGGCGGATGAGGCCGGAGCGGTGACCGACGCCGCCGGCTGCTCCGACGGGACGAGTGGCTCGGCCGAGGAGGTGGTCCCTCGGTCCGCCGCAGCGGCCGGCTCGAGGAGCGAGGCCGACGGGGCTGGTGGGGCCGGTCGCGGGTACAGCGGCACGGTGGCTCCGCCATACGGCTCGGGTGCCTCGGGTGCTGGGCCGGAGGCCGGGCGGGTCGGCGACCGCTCTTCGGGCCCGGTGAGATCCCGGGACTCGATCACGGTGCCCTCGATGACGATCGGCTTGAAGCCCCGCTGCGGCGCGGGTGGACCGGACACCGGTTCGGCGATCGACGGGTGTAGTTCCTCCGCCTCGTCCGGCGCGAAGGCCCCGGCCCCCGGGCCGTTGGGAAGCGGCTGGGTCCGCTCGGCCGCGCCCGACCCGTCGCCGGGCAGGGGGCGACGACGAGGCAGCGCCTGGGTCGCCTCCTCGGCCGGGGCCGCCGGGGCGGGTTGGAACGACCGGACCGGTTCGTCCCGGCGGAGCGGCTGCGTGGCCTCCGCGTCGTCCACCGTCAACGGCCTCGTGGGCTGCGCCGGTACCGGCTCGGCCAAGGGGCGGCGACGCGGGAACGGCTGGCCGTCCCGGCCGAGCCGGGGCGGCGGTACTGCACGCTCACCGGCCCGGTGCACCGGGTCCAGCGACGACGGCCGGCGGGACGAACGACCCGGGGCGGATTCGAAGAACGACCGGGCGGGCGGCGGCGCGGGTTCGCCGGACCGGCCGTTCGCCGGATCGGTACGCCCGGTGCTGGCGAACGGATCCGGCTCGTCCGGACGCCGCCGCAGGTCGTCCAGCCAGCCGGAGAGGTGGCCGGAGCCGGGATCGGGCTGGCCGGCGGTGCCGCGGACGGGAGCGGTGCGGGCCACTCGGGCGGGCCCGTCGTCCCCGGGACGCCGGTCGAGCGGGACCGGGCGGTCCGGCCCCGGGCGGCCGGTCATCGGCTCCGGGGGGCCGGTCGCCGGTGGACCGGCCGGTTCGGCCGCGCCGGGGGCCATGGGCCGGACTACTGGCGTGGGGTTCGGTGCCGCCGACGGCTCACCCCCGATTGCCGGAGCGCGACCGCCCGGCGCGGGCGGAACCGGCGCGGGCGGAACCGGCGCGGGCGCGCTATGCGGCGGTGACGCCGTGGCGCCCCGGTCGGGGGCGCCGGCACGGACCCGAGCGGCGGTCTCCGCTCGCTCCAGTCGTGCACGGGCGCCCATGGTTCGGCCCGGCAGCCGGACGTCGCCCCGGGAGAGCTGCGCCACGAACCAGGCGGGCAGGTAGCCCTCGATCGGCAGGCCGGGATTGACCGCCAGCCACCACTCGTGGTTCGGCCACCCGGTGGCCAGATCCGCGTACGGGATGCGGCGGGTGGCACCCACGTTGTCGCCCAGGCAGGCCCGCAGTGCGGTGACGGAGGTGAATGCGAGGATGTGCGTCCGGCCGCCGGTGGTCCAGGTGCCCCAACCCGCCGGGTTCTGTCCCTCCGCGGCCACCGGCAGCAGCAGATCGACACGGGCCAGGATACGGAAGTAGAGCTGCTGATCCTGCGCGCTCAGCGCGTCCCGCATCGCCACCTCGGCCTCGGTGGCCGGTTCCCATTCGATCACGGCCACCATTCCTTCCGTACGCAGGCCATAGGCATCGCCTACAACCTACAAGGTGGTAACAACATCACAATGGCTGGCTGTCGGCGGTGAGCTGGGCCACCAGTGAGCCGCTAACATCCTGTTCCGGAGCCGATACGTTACGGAGGCGGTCGATGTCCCGGCCCGTCGCGCGCCCGACTCCAGGGCGTCTCCTGGCCGTCCTGGCGGCCGTCCTCGTCGCCGTGCCTCCGGCCGGCCCAGCGGCGGCCCGCGCCCCGTCGGCCTGCGCCGAGCCGCCCACCCCGGCCCGCCCCGTCACGGACCAACCGTGGCCGCAGCAACGGTACGCGCCGGACCGCCTCGCCCCGCTCGCCACCGGTGCCGGGGTGACCGTCGCGGTGGTCGACTCCGGGGTGGACCGCGGCCATCCGCAGCTGGCCGGGCGGGTGCTCGCCGGCACCGATTTCCTCGATCCGGGCGGCGACGGCACCCGGGACTGCGCCGGGCACGGCACCGGGGTGGCGAGCATCATCGCGGCGGCGCCCCGGCCGGGGGTGGCGTTCCAGGGGCTCGCCCCGGATGCCCGCATCCTCCCGGTACGGGTCAGCGAACAGCAGGTGGTCGAGGGGCGGGAGTCGGGGCGTACGGTCGGCGCGGCCGACTTCGCCCGGGCCATCCGGTGGGCGGTGGATCACGGTGCCGACGTGCTCAACCTCTCCGTCGTGCTGTACGCGGACAGCCCCGCCGTCCGGCTCGCGATCGCGTACGCGGTGCACCGGGACGTCGTCGTGGTGGCCGCCGCCGGCAACCTGCACGACAGTGGGAATCCCCAGCCGTACCCGGCCACGTACGACGGGGTGCTCGGGGTGGGCGCGATCGGGGCGGACGGCGTCCGCTCCGGCTTCTCCCAGACCGGCCCGTACGTCGACCTGGTCGCCCCCGGTAGCGACGTGCTGATGGCGGCGCCCGGGCAGGGGCACCTCCGGGCGGAGGGGACGAGCTACGCCACGCCCTTCGTGGCCGCCACCGCGGCGCTGCTGCGTCAATATCACCCCGAGCTGACCGCGGCCGAGGTGGCCCGGCGGATCCTGGACAGCGCCGACCCGGCCCCGGGCAACGGAGGTGAGTCCGGTGCCGGGGTGCTGAACCCGTACCGGGCGGTCACGGAGTCGCCCGGGCCGGCGGTGGCGCACCCGCGCCGGGGCGCGGCCCTGGCGGTGGACCGGCCCGACCCGGCCGAGGTGGCGCAGCGGACGCGACGGGCGGCGGCCCGGGACCGGGCGCTGGTGGTGGCCGGCGCGGCGGGAGCGGCGGCCCTGGTGGTGGTGCTGCTCGCCGTGGTGCTGCCCCGCGGGGCTCGCCGCCGCTGGCGCCCCGCCGGCCCGGCCTGACCCACCCCCACCTGGCCCCGCACCATTCGCGCCGGCCCGGGCGGGATGGTCACTGGAACAGGTTGGCGTTGCGCTTCTCGGTGTCGAGGTAGTCGGCGGCGGAGTCCTCCACCGCCAGCTTGATGTCGCGCAGCATGGCCTGCAGGTCCTGCGAGGCGGCGCGCCAGCGCGCCTGCCGCTGCTCGTACGCCTGGCGGGCCTCGCCGGCCCAGCTCGCGACCAGCGGCGCGGCGTCCCGCTCGAGCTGGCCGAGCTGGCTGTCGAGGGTGTTCAGCGCCCTCTGGATGTCCGCGCCGGCCTGCTGCAGCGCGGCGAAGTTGACGACCAGCACACCATGGTCCATCGGATCAGTCCTTCCGTCATCAGAGCGGCAACTGGATGCCGCGGTGGGTGCCGGCGACCCGGCTGGCGGCCTCGGTGTCCGAGACGTCGTACTGTGCACCGGCGGTGCGGATCGCGGTGGCGGTCTCCCGCAGGGCCCGCTGGAGCGCCGCCTGATCCTGTGCCCACTGCTGCTTGACCTGCTCGAAGGAGCGCCCACCGGCGCCCCGCCAGGCCTGCTGCAACACCTCCAGCTCGGCCATCAGGCCGCTCAGCATGGTCTGCAACGACTGGTCCACCTGCTCGAACTTCGCGGCGGTCTGCTGCATCACCGCGGCTTCTGCCTGGGTCTGGGACACCCCGGACGTCACCTCGTCTCCTCGTTCGTGGCTGGTCGCCGGAACGACCGCCGTGGACTCACCGGGCGCGGAACCGAAATCGGGGGGTGGGGACGGTGGACACCCGGCGGAACTCGTCGCTGACGGTAGCCGCCCGACTCCGGTTCTGCCACCCCCTCGGCTCCCCTGTGGACAACAAAGCTCTACTACCATGAGCCACGCCAACGTCACACGACGAACAGGCGGAGGAGGTGCGGTGGCGGCGACCACCACCGGACGGCCGGCACCCGGGGCTGCGCAACCACCGGCACAGTGGACGGCGGCCGGCGTGCGGGCCGGGCAGGTGGTGGCGGCGCAGGTCGCGGCGGCGGTGCTGGCCGCGACCATCGGCCGGGGGATGGCGGTGACCGCGGCCGCCCTGCTGTCGGCGGCGCTGCTGCTGCCGGGTGCCTGGGTGCGGTTCCGCGGCCGGTGGCTCTACGAGTGGCTGCTGGTGGGGCTGGGGCACCTGACCCGCCGGCGGTCCCTGCCGGCGACCTCCGGGGCGGACGAGGTGCTGGAGCTGGTGGCTCCCGGCGCGGCGGTCCGCCCGGCCGAGCTGGCCGGCGGCCCGGCCGCCGTGGTCGACGACGCCGACGGGATGACCGCGCTGCTGGAGATCGATGACCCCGGCGACCTGCTCGGCGACGGCCCGCAGGCCCTTCCCGGACCGTTGTCCCTGCTGCCGCCGCCGGGCCCGGAGAGCCCACGGGTCCGGCTGCAGCTGCTGCTCTCCGCCTCCCCCGCCCCCGCGCTGGCCGCCGCCTCCGGCGCGGTCGGGACGTCGTACCGCCAGCTCACCGACGGGCGGCTGGCGGGCCGGGCCCGGGCGGTGCTCGCCGTCCGGGTGCTGCGGGCCGACGGCTGGTCCGACGAAGAGCTGCGGCGGGCGCTGTCCGGCACGGTCCGCCGCATCGTGCGCCGGCTCGGCCCGCTGACCGGCCGGCCACTGGGCGCAGCGCCGGCGCTCCGGGTGGTCGCCGAGCTGGCCCACCACGATGCCGGGGCTCCGGTCCGCGAGAGCTGGCCGGCGGTGACGGTGGGCGGGCTCGCGCAGACCACCTGGCGGCTGCGGCGCTGGCCGGATCCGGGCACGGCCCCGGCCCGACGGCTGGTTTCCCGGCTGCTCGCCCTGCCGGCCACCGCCGTCACCGTCTCGCTCTGCGTCGGTCCGCGCGCCGATGCCGACACCGCCCCGGTGCCGGCCGAACTGACCGTACGCCTGGCCGCCCCGAGCGCCGCGGAGCTGTCCACCGCCGAGCGGGCGCTGCGCCGGCTCGCCGGTGGCCTCGGCGCGGAGCTCCGGCGGCTCGACGGCGAGCACCTGGACGGGCTGGCCGCCACCCTGCCGCTGGCGGTGGCCCGGGCCGCGACCACCCCGGCCCCGGCCGACCTGGACGCGCTGGAGCTCTGCCTCGGCGAGTCCGGGCTGATGGTGGGCAGCAACCGGCACGGCGACCCGGTGACCGTACGCCTGTTCCGCCCCGGCGCGACCCGGCTGCTGCTGGTCGGCGGGGTACGCGCCGCCCAACTCCTCGCGCTGCGGGCACTGGCGCTGGGTGCCCGGGTGGTGGTGCAGACCGCCCGGCCGCGAGCGTGGGAGCCATTCGTACGCGGGGTGGGTGCCCCCTGCGGCGCCGTGCCGCTGATCCCGCCGGGGCGGCCGGTTGGCGGTGCCCCGGGCTCACCGCTGCACCCGTTGCTGCTGGTGGTCGACGCCGGGCCGGCGCCACCGGAGGTGGCACCGGCGGCGGCCTGGCAATCCGTCCTGGTGGTGCGGGACGAACTCACCCCGGCCGACACCGCGGCGCTGGCCCGCGCCGACCTGGCGATCCTGCAACCGCTCGACCGCGACGAGGCGGCGCTGGCCGGCGCGGCGCTGGGCCTCGGCGGCTCGGCGGAGTGGCTGACCCGGATCCGGGACGACATGGTCGCCGTGGTGAACCGCCGGGCGCTGCGCTGGGCGCTGGTGTCACCGACGCCGATCGAATCGCAGCTGGTCGGCCGGCCGAGCCGCCGCTGAGCCGGCCGGATTCGTCGATCTTCACGGGTTCCCACGCTGGGCTCGGCGTGGCACGATCCCGGCCATGGAATTCCTGAAGGGTCTTCTGATCCGAGTGGCCTCGACGGCGGTGGCCTTCTGGCTGGCCACCCTGATCATCCCGGGCATCACCCTGAACGCCGACACGGTCACCGAGAAGGTGCTGACGCTGGTGCTGGTCGCGGCGATCTTCGGGGTCGTCAACGCGGCGCTCCAGCCGATCATCAAGACCGTCGGCTGCGCCTTCTACCTGCTCACCCTCGGCCTGATCGCCCTGGTGGTCAACGGCCTGCTCTTCCTGCTGACGAGCTGGATCGCCGGTCAGGCCGGGCTGCCGTTCCACGTGGACGGCTTCTGGCCGGCCGCCGTGCTGGGCGCCCTCCTCGTCGGCATCGTGACCTGGCTCCTCGGCACCGTCCTCGACCGCGACTGACGACCAACAGCCTGGATCTTGGACAGTTGCCGTCAGCAGCGGACGACAACTGTCCAAGATCTCCGACAGCGGGGCGTCCGGCCAGGCCAGTGGGCGGGAATTGGCTGGTGAGCGGCAGGTCCACCGGCACTAGCGTGGCTAGGGTGTTCACCCTGACCCGCCCCGACGGCTACCAGCTCAGCACCGATCCGGTCCGGCTCGACCTCGACCGGGTGCACCGGTGGCTCTCCACGGACGCGTACTGGGCGCTCGGGCGGGAGCGGGACACGGTCGAGCGGGCCTTCGCCGGCTCGATCGGCTTCGGCGTCTACCGGCCCGGCGACGGCCAGCAGGTGGCGGTGGCCCGGGTGGTCACCGACGCGGCCACCTTCGCCTGGCTCTGCGACGTCTACGTGGACCCGGCCGAGCGCGGTCGAGGGCTGGGCACCTGGCTGGCCGGCGCGATCCGCGACCACCTGGCCGAGCTGGGCGTACGCCGGATCCTGCTGGCCACCGCCGACGCGCACGGGGTGTACGTCAAGGTCGGCTTCACCCCGGTCGAACCCAACCGCTGGATGGAGTTCGACCAGCGGGTGAACCGGGTCACCGGAAAGGATCAAACCGCCGGTTCACCACTTACGGTGGAGGCGTGAACCAGACCCGCCTCGGCTACCTGTTCGGCTTCGGCGCGTACCTGATCTGGGGCTTCTTCCCGATCTACCTGAAGCTGCTCCGCCCGGCCGGGCCGGTGGAGATCCTCGCGCACCGGATCGTCTGGTCGGTGGTCTTCGTCGCTCTGCTGCTGGCCGCGCTGCGCAACATCGGCTTCCTGCGCGCGCTGGCCCGGCGCCCCCGGGCCCTGGCCGGCATCGGCGCCGCCGCCGTGCTGATCGCCGTGAACTGGGGCACCTACATCTACGGGGTGAACTCCGACCGGGTGGTCGAGACCGCCCTCGGCTACTTCATCAACCCGCTGGTCATCGTGCTGATCGGGGTCTTCGTGCTGCGCGAGCGGCTGCGCCCGGCACAGTGGGCCGCGCTCGGCGTGGGCGGCCTCGCGGTGGCGGTGCTGACCGTCGACTACGGCCGGCCGCCCTACCTGGCGCTCGTGCTGGCCTTCAGCTTCGCCGGGTACGGCCTGGTCAAGAAGCGGCTGGCGCTGCCCGCCGCGGAAGGGCTCTTCGTCGAGTCGGCGGTGCTGGCGCTACCGGCGCTGGCGTACCTGGGCTGGCTGACCCGGGGCGACGCGGCGACGTTCGGGCACGTCTCCGCCGGGCACACCGCGCTGCTGGTGCTGGCCGGCGCGGCCACCGCGATCCCGCTGCTGCTCTTCGCCGGGGCGGCGAACCGGCTGCCGCTGTCCACCATCGGCATGCTGCAGTACGTCGGCCCGATCCTCCAGCTCGGCTGCGGCGTGCTGATCTACCACGAGCCGATGCCGCCGGCCCGGCTGGCCGGCTTCGCCCTGGTCTGGCTCGCCCTGGTCGTCTTCACCGCGGACGCCCTCCGCCAGGCCCGCCGCACCCGCGCCGCGGCACGCGCGACCACCCCGGTCCCCGCCCCGACCCACTGACCGGCAGACCGGCAGACCGGCGGAATCAGCGGAGGTCGTAGGCGAGGATGGGGGTGCCGTCGGCGCGCAGCAGGTCGAGGCGGACCAGTTCGCCCCGGGTGAACCGGGTGGCGCCGGTGAACCGCAGGTCGTCGCCCGGAGCGGCCAGCCAGGAGCCGACCTGCTCGGTCGCGCCGTCCGGGCCGTGCGCCACCAGCCGGAAGGTGTACGTCTCGTGCTCACCGGCCTGCTGCTCGTACCCGCAGTGCGTGGTGACCTCGGTGCCCCAGCCGGTGTCGGTGAGCCCGATCTCGGCGTGCACCGGGACCGTGCCGGCGACCGGCCGCATCGCGGCCAGGGGCACCTGCGGCGTCGCCGGGGCGGCCGGGCGGACCAGGGCCACCCCGACCCCGGCCAGCACGGCGAGGACGGCCGCGGCGAGCACGGTCGAGGCGTACCGCAGCCGGGACCGGGACCGCTCGCGGCGCTGGCGCTCCCGCGCGGCGTCGAGCAGCGCGGGCACCCGGGAGGTCTCCACCGCGGACGGCAGGAACTGCTCCAGCCCGGCCGGGTCGAGCCGCCCCAGCAGGCCGGGCAGCACGGCGATCTCGGCGATCGCGTCGCGGCAGGCGGCGCAGCCGGCCAGGTGCCGCTCGTAGGCGGCCCGTTCCGCGGGGGCGAGGGCGCCCAGCACGTACGCGCCGTCGTCGTGCGCGAACTCGCAGCGACTCATCCAGTCACCCCCATCTCGGCCATCACCAACCGTAGTGAGCGCAGCGCGTAGTGGGTACGCGACTTCACCGTGCCCGGCGGCACGCCGAGCCGGGCCGCGGCCTCCGCCACCGACCGCCCCTGGTAGAAGCACTCGATCAGTACCTCGCGGTGGGTCGAGCTGAGCCGGTTCAGCGCCTCGGCCACGGTCCACGCCTCCACCGCGCGCTCTGCCTCGTCGATCGTCTCGGGGGGTTCGGGCACTTCGTCGGTGTAGACCTCCCCGATCCGGGTGGACCGGCGCCGCCAGGCATCGATGGCCAGGTTCCGCGCGGTGGTGAAGAGCCAGGCGCGCACCGAGCCGCGCCGCGGGTCCAGCGACTCCGGGTGCCGCCAGGCCCGCAGCAGGGTCTCCTGCACCAGGTCCTCGGCCCGTGGCCGGTCGCCGTTGACCAGCCGGAGGGCGTGCGCGAAGAGCGCGTCGCCATGCTCGTCGTGCAGTGCGCGCAGCAGTTGGGCGTCGTGGTCGCTGATGGCGGTCTCCTCGCTCCCGGCGAGTCCAGCATGCCTCCGCCTGTGCATACGCGTGGTGACGCCGTTCGGTTCAGCCCAACTCGCCGCGCACGCTTGATCGGCTCGGTCGCGGCCTCTCGGCGCCGAGCCGTTGGCAGACCCCGCGACAGGCCGCACCCTCGGCGCGGGCGGCCCGACCGGGATCAGTGCTCGGCGGCGAGGCCATCGGCGATCGCGCGGGCCGTACTGAGCAGCTTGGCCCGGACCACCCGGGCGGAGGTCATCATCTCGGCGGCCGGCAGCGCGCAGGCCAGCGCCACCCGGCGCTCTATGTCCTTGTCCGGGGCGACCAGCACCGCCGCGCAGGCCACCCCCTGGCGGAACTGCCCCAGCTCCAGCTGCATGCCGCGCCGTTCGCCGGCGGCCAGGTCGGCCTCGAAGGCCTCGGGCGTGGTCAGGGTGGCGCTGGTGAACGGGCGCATACCGAACTCGCGCAGGTAGCGGAGGCGCTGCTCGGGGGTGAGCGTGGCGAGCAGGCTCTTGCCGAGGGCGGTGGCGTGCGCCCCCTCGTCGAAGCCCGGCACCAGATCCTCCAGGTACGGCGAGCGGGGCCCCTCGGCGACCGCCGTGACCGCCACCTGGCCGCCCACGAAGCGCCCCAGGTAGTGACTCCAGCCGGTGTCCACGGCCGCCCGCCGCAGCGACTCGCCGACCGCCGGCGGCCCCCGGAACGCGGTCACCAGCTCGCGGTAGCGGTCGGCCACCTCCAACCCGACGATGTACGTGCCGTCCTCCCGCCGGATCACGTAGCCCTCGTACGCCAGGGTGCGCACCAGGTGGTAGGTGGTGGCGACGGTCAGCTCGCACCGACGGGCGATCTGCTTGACGGTGAGTCCCCTCGGGGCACGACCGACCGACTCGAGCACTCGAAGCGCGCGGGAGACACTTCGGATCAGGTCCGAAGGTTCCGCCAAGGGGTCACGCACAACCACCTCCGCCGCCGGGGACTTACACCATATGAAAAACAGGCCTCGTGCGAAATGCCTGTTCGGATCGAGGATGCCAGAACAGCGGGCACAGCCCGTGCACCGACAGACACGATGCGCTGCCAAAACGCTACGGAGTCCGCCGAAAGGCCACCGGCGTAGGTTTGGTTGGCCATGACTGACACCGTGCTGCATCCCTCGCCCGCGGCCGTCCGCGCTACCGTCCGCGTCAGCGGGGGTGCCGTCGCCACCACGATCGCCTGCGTCCTGCCCGTCTTCCTGGTCGGCGGCCTCGCCGTGCAGATGGGCCACGATTTGGGATTCTCCCCCGCCGGGCTGGGGCTGGTGGTGGCGGTCTACTTCGGGATCAGCGCGCTCGCGTCGGTGCCCTCCGGCGCGCTCGTGGAGCGCTACGGCGCGGCCGTGGTGGCCCGCGCCGGCATCCTGCTCTCCGCCGGCTCGCTGCTGGCCGTGGCGGGGCTGGCCCGGTCGTACCCGGTGCTGGTCGGCCTGCTCGGGCTCAGCGCCGCCGCGAACGCCCTCGGGCAACTCGCCAGCAACGCCGCGCTGGCGCAGCACGTGCCCGCCCACCGGCAGGGGCTCTCCTTCGGGGTGAAGCAGTCGGCCATTCCGGTCTCCACCCTGTTGGCCGGCGCGGCGGTGCCCACCATCGCGCTGACCGTCGGCTGGCGCTGGGCCTTCGTGGCCGCCGCCGGGATGGCGCTGGCCGCGCTGCCCGCCGTACCCGCGGCGGCGAACGACCCGGCGCGGCGGACGACCGCCGGACGGTCGGGCGGGGCCACTACGGCGCTGGTGGTGGTCGGCCTGGCCGCCGCCCTCGCTTCGGGCGCCGCCAACGCCCTGGGCACCTTCGTGGTCGACTCGTCGGCCGGCCGGGGCCTGTCCCCGGCCCTGGCCGGTCTCACCCTGACCCTGGGCAGCGCGGTCTGCGTCGTGGCCCGGGTCGGCGCCGGCTGGCTCGCCGACCGCCGGGAGACCGGGCACGTCGCGCTGATCGCCGGGATGCTGCTGGTCGGTGCCGTCGGGCTGGCCCTGCTGGCCCTGGCCGGCGCCGGGCCGCTGGTCGCCGGCGTGGTGCTCGGCTTCGGGCTGGGCTGGGCCTGGCCCGGGCTGATGAACTTCGCGGTGGTCCGGCTCCACCCGCAGGCTCCGGCCGCGGCCACCTCGATCACCCAGACCGGGGTGTACGCGGGCGCCAGCCTCGGCCCGCTGGCCCTCGGCACCCTGGCCGACCAGCTCGGCTACCCGGCGATGTGGGCCACCGCGTGCGTGTCCATGCTGCTGGCCGCCGTCCTCATGCTCCTCGGCGCCCGACTCCTCTCCCGCCCTACCCCGGGAACCCGGTGATCAGGGAGTTTGCGTCCGCATGGGCTATTTCCCGACGCAAGCTCCTTGATCAACTCATCGAGCCGGGGGGTCAGCTGGTGCGGTCGGCTATGTAGTCGCAGAGGGATTCGAGGGCGCGGCGGGCCGGGCCGTCGGGGAGGGGAGCGAGCTGCGCCCGCGCGTCCTCGGCGTAGCTGCGGACCGTCTCCCGGGCACGCTTGAGTGCGGGAGACTCGCGGAGCAGGCCGAGCGCCTCGGCGTGCAGCGCATCGTCGACCAGCGGGCCGGTGGCAAGGATCTCCCGCAGCCGCACCGAGGCGGCGTCGGAGTCGTCCAAGGCGAGCGCGTAGAGCACCGGCAGGGTCGGTACGCCCTCCCGCAGATCGGTGCCGGGCGTCTTGCCGGACTGCACCGACTCGGAGGCGATGTCCAGCAGGTCGTCGGAGAGTTGGAAGGCCAACCCGATGATCTCGCCGTACCGGGCCAGGGCGTCGATGTGCTCGGCGGAGGCGCCGCCGAACATGCCGCCGAAGCGGGCCGAGGTGGCGATCAGCGAACCGGTCTTCTCCGCGATGACGTGCAGGTAGTGCTTGACGGGGTCGCCGTCGCGGGGCCCGACGGTCTCCGCGATCTGCCCGTGCACCAGCCGGGCGAAGGTGCGCGCCTGCAGGCGTACGGCCTCGGGGCCGAGGTCGGCCGCGATGTCCGCGGCCCGGGCGAAGAGATAGTCGCCGACCAGGATGGCGACCGAGTTGGTCCAGCGGGAGTTGGCGCTCGGGGCACCCCGCCGCACGACCGCCTCGTCCATCACGTCGTCGTGGTAGAGCGTCGCCAGGTGGGTGAGCTCCATCACCACGGCGGCCGGTACGACGTGCGCGCCGGCCGGATCGCCGAACTGGGCGCCCAGCGCCACCAGCAGGGGGCGGAACCGCTTGCCGCCGGCCTCGACCAGGTGCCGGGCCGCCTCGGTGACCAGCGGGTCGGCACTGGCCACGCTGGACCGCAGCTCGCTCTCGACCCGATCGAGCAGGCCCAGCACGGACGCCTCGACGCCCGGGTCGGCGAGGTGCAGGCCGAGCGCGCCGAATTGACCCGTGCCCTCCGGACCCCGACGACCGCCGGAGCCGGTGGCACCTGAACGCTCGCCAGCCGGAATCCCCACGCCCTCAACCATGCCACACCCGTTCGACCTGCTCGGAAAGGGGATACGGACGGGGGCCGGTACGCCACGGCATACCGGCCCCCGACGGGAGAACCACTGTCATCGCACGAATTCGGCGGCACCGTTGGCCAGGTCGAGCAGCGGTGCCGGGGCGACGCCGAGCGCCAGGGTGGCCAGCACGCCGATGACCAGGGCCGCCGAGGTCAGCGCGCCCGGGACCGTGACGGTCGGGGTGGCCTCACCCGGCTCGGAGAGCCACATCATCACCACGACCCGCAGGTACGGGAAGGCCAGCACCATGCTGGTCAGCACACCGGCGATCACCAGCCAGACCTGGTTCGCCTCCAGCGCCGGGGCGAAGATCGCGAACTTGCTGGTGAAGCCGCTGGTAAGCGGGATACCGGCGAAGGCCAGCAGGATGAAGGTGAAGATCGACGCGAAGAACGGCGACCGCCGGCCCAGCCCGGCCCAGCGGGACAGGTGGGTGGCCTCCCCGTCGGCGTCCCGGACCAGGGTCACCACGGCGAACGCGGCGAGCACCGAGAAGCCGTACGCGACCAGGTAGAACATCGTGCCGGAGAGCCCGGCCTTGCTCGGCGCCAGCACGCCCACCAGCAGGTAACCGGCGTTCGCGATCGACGAGTACGCCAGCAGCCGCTTGATGTCGGTCTGGGTGACCGCCAGGACCGCGCCGACCAGCATGGTCAGCACCGCCAACGCGCCGAGCACCGGGGTGAAGTCCCAGGCGGCACCGGCGAAGGCGACGTGGAAGACCCGCAGCAGGGCGCCGAAGGCGGCGACCTTGGTGCAGGCGGCCATGAAGCCGGTCACCGGGGTCGGGGCGCCCTGGTAGACGTCCGGGGTCCAGACGTGGAACGGCGCGGCAGCGGCCTTGAAGAGCAGACCGATGGCGAGCAGCGCCATACCGGCGAAGAGCAGCAGCTGGCTGGCCGAGGACGATCCGACCGCGGCGTGCACGGTGGCGAAGTCGACGCCGGCCGACCGGCCCTCGACGCCCGCAGTGAAGCCGTAGATCAGCGCCACGCCGAACAGGAAGAACGCCGAGGCGTACGCGCCGAGCATGAAGTACTTCAGCGCGGCCTCCTGGCTCAGCAGCCGCCGGCGGCGGGCCAGGGCGCAGAGCAGGTAGAGCGGCAGCGAGAAGACCTCGAGCGCGATGAACATGGTCAGCAGGTCGTTCGCCGCCACGAAGATCAGCATGCCGCCGATCGCGAACGTGGTCAGCGGGTACACCTCGGTGGTGCCGCCGGCCCACTCGGCCTGCCGCCGGTCGTCGGGCGAATCGGCGGTGACCGCGGCGTGGGCCACGAAGGCCCCGCCCCGCTCCACCGCGCGCTCACCGATCAGCAGCAGCGCCATCACGGCCAGGATGAGGATCGCACCCTGGAGGAAGAGCGTCGGCCCGTCCACCGCGATGGCCGCGCCGGCGGTGATCAGCCGGTCGCCGGCGTTGAGGATGACCATGGTCAGCGCGGCGAGCACGGCCGCCAGGGCGAGCAGCAGCTGCACCGGGTTGCGTAGCCGCCGCGGCACGAACGCCTCGACCAGGACGCCGACCAGGGCCGCGCCCAGCATGATCAGGATCGGAGCGAGCGCCGCGTAGTCGAGCGACGGCAACTTCAACTCGGTCATTGCAGCCTTCCATTCGCGACAGACGCTTGCTCTGCTCCCGACTGCGGGGCTCGCTGCGCTCGCTCCTCGCGCTCGCGGTGGGGCCCACCCGCAGCCGCTCGTTCACTCCTCGCGCTCATCACTTTGCGGCCTCCTGGACGCTGCCGACCGTCGGGGCGGGGTCGGTCCGACCGACGTCCTGCATGGTCGCCTTGACGGCGGGGTTGATGACATCGGTGACCGGCTTGGGATAGAAGCCGAGCAGCACGATCAGCGCGATCAGCGGGGCGACCACGATCTTCTCGCGCAGGCTGAGGTCACGGCGCATGCCCTCCACCTGGGTCAGGGCCGGGTTCAGGGTGCCCTGGGTGGTGCGCTGGATCATCCACAGCACGTACGCCGCGGCCAGGATGATGCCGAGGGTGGCGATCACCGCGACCGGCTTGTTGGTGGTGAACGTGCCGATCAGCACCAGGAACTCGGAGATGAACGGCGCGGTGCCGGGCAGCGCCAGCGACGCGAGACCGGCGAAGAAGAACACCCCGGCCAGCACCGGCACCAGCTTGCCCGCGCCGCCGAAGTCGCTGATCAGCGCCGAGCCGCGGCGGGCGATCAGCATGCCCACCACCAGGAAGAGCAGGCCGGTGGCCAGGCCGTGGTTGAGCATGTAGAGCACCGCGCCGGTGCCGGCCTGGGTGGTGAAGGCGAAGATGCCGACCCCGATGAAGCCGAAGTGCGCGATCGAGGTGTACGACACCAGCCGCTTGAGGTCGTTCTGCCCGACCGCCAGGAGCGCGGCGTAGATGATGCCGATCAGGCCCAGGGCCAGCGCCCACGGGGCGAACCACCTCGACGCCTCGGGGAAGAGCGGCAGGCAGTACCGGAGGATCCCGAAGGTGCCGACCTTGTCAAGCACGCCGACCAGCAGCGCCGCCGCGCCGGCCGGGGCCGCGCCACCGGCGTCCGGCAGCCACGTGTGGAACGGGAAGAACGGGGCCTTGATCGCGAACGCCACGAAGAAGCCGAGGAACAGCCAGCGGGCCGTGTTGGTGGAGATCTCGGCCTGGCTGAGCGCCTGCCAGTCGAAGGTCTTCCCGCCGACCACCCACAGGCCGATCACCGCGGCCAGCATGAACAGACCGCCGACCAGGGAGTACAGGAAGAACTTGACCGCCGCGTACTGCCGCTGGTGGCCGCCGTAGCTGCCGATGAGGAAGTACATCGGCACCAGCATGACCTCGAAGAACACGTAGAAGAGGAAGACGTCGGCGGCGGCGAAGACGCCGATCATCGTGCACTCGAGGACGAGCAGCAGCGCGAAGTAGACCGGCACCGAGCGCTTGGACGACTCGGCGTCGTGCCAGGAGGCCAGGATCACCAGCGGCACCAGGATCGCGATCAGCATCAGCATCACCAACGCGATGCCGTCGGCCGCGAAGGTGAAGTTGACCCCCCAGTTCGGGATCCACGCGTACGACTCGCGGAACTGGAACCGGTCACCGTCGGCCTGGAAGGCGATCCACATGACGATCGACAGCACCAGGACCAGCAGCGACCAGCCGAACGCCACCAGTTTGGCCAGGTCCGGCCGGCGCCGCGGCAGCAGAGCCACGACCAGGGCACCGACCAGCGGCGCCACGGTCAGCACCGAGAGGAACGGGAAGTTGGACATTATTCGGCCTTACCTCCGTCGTGACTGCTTGGCCCGCCGGCGGGGGCGGCCGCGTTGAGGTCGATCACGCCAGCCACCCCGCCTGCACCGCCAGGAACGCCGCCACCACGAGCAGCGCGCCGGCCAGGATCGAGGTCGCGTACGACCGCACGAAACCGGTCTGCAGCCGCCGGAGCCGGCCCGAGCCCCCGCCCACCGCGGCGGCCAGGCCGTTGACCAGCCCGTCGACGCCCCGGTTGTCGAGGAAGACCAGCGCCCGGGTGAGGAAGATGCCCGGCTTCTCGAAGACCGCCTCGTTGAAGGCGTCCGTGTAGAGGTTCCGGCGGGCGGCGGTGACCAGCACCCCGGCCGGCTGCGGCTCGGTGGCCGTGCCGCCGCGGAACAACACCCAGGCCAGCCCGGCGCCGAGCAGGGTGACCAGGATCGACAGCGCGGTGATCAGCCAGTGCGCGAGGACCGGGTCGTGCTCCGCGTGCTCGCCGCCGAGGCCGGCGGTGGCGGTGAGCCAGTCCGGCACGGTGGTGGCCATCAGCGCACCGGCGGCCACCGAGCCGATCGCCAGCAGGATCAGCGGAACGGTCATCAGCTTCGGCGACTCGTGCGGATGCTCGATGTCCTCGGTCCAGCGGGCCGGGCCGTGGAAGGTGAGCACGAACAGCCGGGTCATGTAGAAGGCGGTGAGGCCGGCGCCGAGCAGCGCCGCCCCGCCGAAGAGCCAGGCGGTCCAGCCCTCCCGCTCGAACGCGGCCGCGATGATCGGCTCCTTCGAGAAGTAGCCGGAGAGCGGCGGGATGCCGATGATGGCCAGCCAGCCCATCATGAAGGTCAACCAGGTGACCTTCATGTGCTTCGCCAGCGCGCCGAAGCGGCGGATGTCCACCTGGTCGTGCATGCCGTGCATGACCGAGCCGGCACCGAGGAACATGTTGGCCTTGAAGAAACCGTGCGCCAGCAGGTGCACGATGGCCAGCGCGTACGCCGCGCCGCCCAGGCCGACACCGACGAACATGTAGCCGATCTGGCTCACCGTGGACCAGGCCAGCACCCGCTTGATGTCATCCTTGGCCGCGCCGATGAGACAGCCCATCAGCAGGGTGACCGCACCGACGCTGACCACCACGAGCTGGAGCGTGGCGTTGGCCGAGAAGATCGGGTTGGACCGGGCGATCAGGTAGACGCCCGCGGTGACCATGGTGGCCGCGTGGATGAGCGCGGACACCGGGGTCGGGCCCTCCATCGCGTCCGGCAGCCACGCCTGGAGCGGGAACTGGCCGGACTTGCCGGTCGCGCCGAGGAGCAGCAGCACGCCGAGCACCAGCACCGTGGGCGCGGCCAGCGAGCCGACCCCGTTGAAGACCTGGTCGTACTGGGTGGTGCCCAGGGTGCCGAACATGACGAAGATGCCGATGGCCAGGCCGGCGTCGCCAACCCGGTTCATCAGGAACGCCTTCTTGCCGGCGGTGGCCGCGCTCGGCCGGCCGTACCAGAAGGAGATCAGCAGGTACGACGCCAGACCGACGCCCTCCCAGCCGAAGTAGAGCATCACGTAGTTGTTGCCGAGCACCAGCAGCAGCATCGCGGCGACGAACAGGTTGAAGTACCCGAAGAACCGTCGCCGGCCCTCGTCGTGCGCCATGTACTCGACCGCGTAGAGGTGGATCAGGAAGCCCACCCCGGTGATCAGCAGGACGAAGACCGCGGCCAGCGGGTCGAAGAGCAGACCGAAGTCCACCTTGAGGTCGCCGACCGTGATGAACTGCCAGAGGCTCAGCTGGACCTGCTTGTTCTCCAAGCCGCGGAGCTGGAGGAAGTAGGTCAGGCCGAGCACGAAGGCGGCGCCGATCGCGCCCACCCCCAGCCAGTGGCCCCAGCGGTCCGCCCGCCGGCCGAGCAGCAGCAGGATCGCCGCGCTGACCAGCGGGATCGCCACCAGCAGCCAGACGCTGCCGAGGAACCCACTCGCCGGAGCGAAAGCGACGCCGGTCGGCTCGGCTGCCGCGAACGTCAGAATCTCTTCCACGGGTGGACCCCTCAGTACTTCAGCAGGTTGGCGTCGTCGACGCTCGCCGAGCGCCGAGTCCGGAAGATCGACATGATGATCGCGAGCCCGACCACGACCTCGGCCGCCGCCACCACCATCACGAAGAACGCCATGATCTGGCCGTTCAGGTCGCCGTTGATCCGGCTGAAGGTGACCAGCGTCAGGTTGGCCGCGTTGAGCATCAGCTCGACGCACATGAACAGCACGATCGCGTTACGCCGGACCAGCACGCCGACGGCGCCGATGGTGAACAGCACCGCCGCGAGGATCAGGTAGTAGTCCGGGGTCATTTTTCCGTCCCCTTCAGAGAGGTCTCCTCCGCGGTCAGCTCCCGGACCGGCATGATCTCGGGGATGCTGCGCTCGGTCAGCCGGCCGTCGGGCAGCCGGGCCGGGGTGGCCACCGAGGAAGAGGTGGCGAAGACACCCGGGCCGGGCTTCGGGCCGGGGTAGTTGCCGGGGCGGAACCGGGCCTTCATGGTGGCGACCTGGTCCATCCGGTCCTCCTTGCGCCGCTCCACGTGCGCAAGCACCATCGCGCCGACCGCCGCCGTGATCAGCAGCGCGGAGGTCAGCTCGAAGGCGAAGACGTACTTGGTGAAGAGCAGCCGGGCGATGCCTTGGACGTTGCCGTCGGCGTTGGCCTTGTCCAGGCCGACCGCCTGGACGCCCACCATGGCCCGGGAGAGGCCGCTGCCCACCAGGCCGGCGAAGCCGAGGCCGAGCACCACGGCGGCGACCCGCTGCCCACGCAGGGTCTCGATCAGCGAGTCCGACGAGTCCCGGCCGACCAGCATCAGCACGAACAGGAAGAGCATCATGATCGCGCCGGTGTAGACGATGATCTGCACCATGCCGATGAACGGCCCGGCCTGCAGGACGTAGAACACGCCCAGGCAGAGCATGGTCAGCACCAGCCAGAGCGCCGAGTGCACCGCGTTGCGGGCCCACACCATGCCGATCGCGCCGATCAGCGCCAGCGGGGCGAGAATCCAGAAGGTCACCGCCTCGCCGGTGGAGACCGAGGCCGCCTCGGCGAGCACCATCTGCGTGGTCATGCCGTGTCTCCCTTGCCAGCCGCAGCCGGGCTCATCGGCGAGCGCTCGGCGCCGGCTGAGGTGCCCGGGTTGGTCAACCCGCCGACGTAGTAGTCCTTCTCGCTGTCGCCCAGCCGCATCGGGTGCGGCGGCTGCTCCATGCCCGGCAGCAGCGGCGCGAGCAGCTGCTCCTTCGTGAAGATCAGGTCCTGCCGGCTGTCCCGGGCCAGCTCGTACTCGTTGCTCATGGTGAGCGAACGGGTCGGGCAGGCCTCGATGCAGAGACCGCAGAAGATGCACCGGGCGTAGTTGATCTGGTAGACGCTGGCGTACCGCTCACCCGGGGAGAAGCGCTGCTCCTCGGTGTTGTCGCCACCCTCCACGTAGATCGCGTCCGCCGGGCAGGCCCAGGCGCACAGCTCGCAGCCGATGCACTTCTCCAGGCCGTCCGGGTGCCGGTTGAGGATGTGCCGGCCGTGGTAGCGCGGCGCCGAAACCGGCGGCTTGAACGGGTAGTCGGTGGTGACGACCTTCCTGAACATGTGCGAGAAGGTGACCCCGAAGCCCTTGAACGTTCCGGTGATCGCGCCCACGTCACACCTCCCTCGAGTCCGAGCCGGCGGGGACGTTGGCCGGCTCCCGCTCGGCGACCACGCGCATGGTGCGCGGGCTCGGTGGTACCTGAAGATCCATCGGGGGCAGCGGGAAGCTGCCGTGCGGACGGCTGTTGACCTGCTCCTGGAGCGTCGGCTTCGGCTCCTTCTTCTTGCTCGGCCAGAAGAGCGTGGCCAGCAGCAGCACGCCCGCGCCGATGCCGGTCGCGAACAGCCGGTCCTTGGTCTGCCAGCCCTCGATCGAGCGCAGCCCGCTCAGCACCAGGATCCAGACCAGGTTGATCGGCAGCAGGACCTTCCAGCCGAAGCGCATGAACTGGTCGTACCGGAGCCGGGGCAGGGTGCCCCGCAGCCAGACGAAGACGAAGACCAGGAGGATCACCTTGCCGAAGAACCAGAGCATCGGCCACCAACCCGAGTTGGCGCCCGCCCAGAGGGTGATCGGCCAGGGGGCCCGCCAGCCACCGAGGAAGAGCGCGGTGGTGACCGCGGACATGGTCACCATCGAGACGTACTCGGAGAGCATGAAGAGGGCGAACTTCAGCGAGCTGTACTCGGTCATGAAGCCCGCGACCAGCTCCGACTCCGCCTCGGGCAGATCGAACGGCGCCCGGTTGGTCTCGCCGACGGTGGCGATGAAGAAGATGATGAAGCTCGGCAGCAGGAGGATGGCGTACCAGCCCGGCGCCGGGACCGCCTGGCCGGCGATGGTCAGCTGGGTGGCGTTCCCCTGGGCGGCGACGATCCCGCTGGTGGACATCGTGCCGGCGGTCATGAACACCGCCACGATGCTCAGCCCCATCGCGACCTCGTACGAGATCATCTGGGCGGTGGACCGGAGACCGCCGAGCAGCGGGTAGGTCGAGCCGGAGGCCCAACCGCCGAGCACGATGCCGTAGATGCCCATCGAGGAACAGGCCAGCAGCACCAGCACCGCCACCGGCACGTCGGTGACCTGCAGCGGCGTCCAGTGGCCGAAGATGCTGACCTTCGGGCCGAACGGCACCACCGACAGCGCGGTGACCGCGCAGATCACCGAGATGGTCGGGGCGAAGAAGTAGACGACCTTGTCGGCGGCCCTCGGAAGGATGTCCTCCTTGAAGGCCATCTTCAGACCGTCGGCGAGCGTCTGCAGCAGACCGAACGGGCCGACCTGGTTGGGCCCGGGCCGGACCTGCATGTAACCGACGACCCGCCGCTCGAACCAGACGCCGAGCAGCGTGGCGAGCAGGCCGAAGACGAAGGCGAAGACGATCTTCCCGAGGACCAGCCACCACGGGTCCTTGCCGAAGTCGGCCAGCGTCGGATCATTCGCGGCCAGGATGACCGGGCTCATTGAACACCCCCTGCGTTGAGGAGCGGACCCGGGCGACCGGCCGCGCCGGCGGAGACCTGTACGACCTCGCCGGCCGTCGCGCCGAGGCTGCGCCGGACGGTCGAGCCGGGTGAGTTGGTCGGCAGCCAGACCACACCGTCCGGCATCTCGGTGATCGCCGCCGGCAGGGTGACCGCGCCGCGGTCGGTGCCCACGGTCACCGGGTCGCCGTCGGCCACGCCGATCGCCTCGGCGGTGCCCTTGCCCAGCCGGATCACCGGCGGGCGGGCGGTGCCGGCGAGGTGCTCGTCGCCGTCGGTGAGGGTGCCCAGGTCGATCAGCTGGTGCCAGGTGGCCAGCACGGCCTCGCCCGCCCCAGGCTGTTGGACGGCGGCCGGCTCGACCATCGGCGGGGCCGGGCGGTCCACCCGGGTCGGTGGCAGCGCCCCCAGCTCCCGGCGGATGCTCGTCACGTCGCCGGTGCCGAGCCGGACGTCGAGCTGCGCGGCCAGCGCGTCGAGCACCCGGCCGTCGCTCATCGCGGCGGTGTCCAGCACCTTCTCGAAGGTGCGCAGCCGGCCCTCCCAGTCCAGGAAGCTGCCGGCCTTCTCGACCACCGGGGCGACCGGGAACACCACGTCCGCCCGGCGGGCCACCGCGCTCATCCGCAGCTCCAGGCTGACCAGGAACGGCACCGCGTCCAGGGCCCGCTCGGCCAGGCGCGGGTCGGCCAGGTCGGCCGGGTCCACCCCGGCCACCACGAGGGCGCCGAGTTGACCGTTGGCCGCCGCGGTGAGGATGCCATCGGTGTCCCGGCCGGCCTGGCTCGGGATCACCCCGGCCGCGATGTCCCACGCCTCGCCCAGCTCGGCGCGGGCGGCCGGCTCGATGACCGGGCGGCCACCGGGGAGCAGGTTGGGCACGCAGCCCGCGTCGACCGCGCCGCGGTCACCCGCGCGCCGCGGCACCCAGGCCAGCTTCGCGCCGGTACGCCGGGCGACGTCCGCCGCGGCGGAGAGCCCACCGGGCACCGCGCCCAGCCGTTCGCCGACGATCAGGATCGCCCCCGGCCGGCTCAGCGCCTCGGTCACCGTGGCGTGTTCGGCCAGCACGCTGGCCTCCTCGCCCGGCACCACCCGGGCCAGCTTGGCCCCGAGCTTCTCCAGGCCCCGGGTGGCGAACGGCGCGATCGCGTACACGGTGAGCTTGTTCTTCAGGTACGCCTTCCGCAGCCGCAGGAAGAGGATCGGGCACTCCTCCTCCGGCTCCAGGCCGACCAGCACCACCGCGGGCGAGTTCTCCACGTCCGTGTAGGTCACGTCGGTGACCCCGGCGACGCTGCTGGCCAGGAAGTCGACCTCCTCGCGGGAGACCGGGCGGGCCCGGAAGTCGATGTCGTTGGTGTGCAGCGCGACCCGGGCGAACTTCGCGTACGCGTAGGCGTCCTCGACGGTCAGCCGGCCGCCGGTCAGCACCGCCGTGCCCGCACCGCCCTCGCGGGCGCCACGCAGCCCCTCGGCGGCCCGGGTCAGCGCCTCGCTCCAGGACGCCTCGCGCAGCTCACCGGTCTTCTCGTCGCGGACGAGCGGGGTGGTGAGCCGGTCGAACGCGCGGGCGTACTGGAAGCCCCAGCGGCCCTTGTCGCAGTTCCACTCCTCGTTCACCGCCGGGTCGTCGCCGGCCAGCCGGCGCAGCACCTTGCCGCGCCGCCAGTCGGTGCGCTGGGCGCAGCCGGCCGAGCAGTGCTCGCAGACGCTCGGGGTGGAGACCAGGTCGAACGGGCGGGCCCGGAACCGGTACTGCGCGCCGGTCAGCGCGCCCACCGGGCAGATCTGCACGGTGTTCCCGGAGAAGTACGAGTTGAACGGCACATCACCGGCGCCTGCGCCGGTGCCATCAGCACTGCCCGCGTCGACCTCTGCTCCATACGCCTCGTCCCGGTAGATGTTGATCTCCTCGGCGGACGACCGGTTCATCAGGTCGATGAACTTGTCGCCGGCGATCTCCTCGGAGAACCGGGTGCAGCGCTGGCAGAGCACGCAGCGCTCGCGGTCGAGCAGCACCTGGGTGCTGATCGGCAGCGGCTTCGGGTACTCCCGCTTGTGCTCGTGGAAGCGGGAATCCGCGCGGCCGGTGGACATCGCCTGGTTCTGCAGCGGGCACTCGCCGCCCTTGTCACACATCGGGCAGTCCAGGGGGTGGTTGAGGAGCAGCAGCTCCATCACCCCCTCCTGGGCCTTCTTGGCGACCGGCGAGGTGAGCTGCGTGCGGACCACCATGCCGTCGGCGACTGTCTGGGTGCATGAGGCGACCGGCTTGCGCTGGCCCTCCACCTCCACCAGGCACTGCCGGCAGGCGCCGGCCGGGGCCAGCAGCGGGTGGTCACAGAAGCGCGGAATCTCGGTGCCCAGCTGCTCGGCGACCCGGATCAGCAGCGCCCCCTTGGGCGCGGTGACCTGTACGCCGTCGATGGTGAGGGTGACGGTCTCGGTCTGCTTGGCTACGTCGGTCATCAGTGCGCTCCCACCAGCTGCTTGTCCGACAGCTTCGGTGCCGTACGTCCCTCGATGTAGTCGAGGTAGTCCTGCTTGAAGTACTTCAGCGACGAGGTCACCGAGCTGGTCGCACCGTCACCCAGACCGCAGAACGAGCGGCCGAGGATGTTGTCGCAGGTGTCGAGCAGGGTGTCCAGGTCCTCGTGGGTGCCCTGGCCGGCGAGGATCCGCCGGTAGACCCGGACCATCCAGTAGTTGCCCTCGCGGCACGGGGTGCACTTGCCGCACGACTCGTGGTGGTAGAACTCCAGCCACCGGTAGGTCGCATACACCGGGCAGTCCTGGTCGGAGAAGATCTGCGTGGCCGTGGTGCCCAGGATCGAGCCGGCCGCCGCCACCCCCTCGAAGTCCAGCGGCACGTCCAGGTGCTCGGCGGTGAGCAGCGGGGTGGACGAGCCGCCCGGGGTCCAGAACTTCAGGTTGTGCCCGGGCTGCATCCCGCCGGCCAGTTCGATCAGCTCGCGCAGGGTGATCCCCATCGAGCACTCGTACTGGCCGGGGTTGGCGATCCGGCCGGAGAGCGAGTAGATCATCGGGCCGGAGGACTTCTCCGTACCCATGGTCTTCCACCAGTCGCCGCCACCCAGCACGATGTACGGCACGCTGGCGATGGTGCCGACGTTGTTGACCACGGTCGGGCTGGCGTACAGACCGTGGGTCGCCGGGAACGGCGGGCGCAGCCGGGGCTGGCCCCGGAAGCCCTCCAGCGAGTCCAGCAGCGCGGTCTCCTCGCCGCAGATGTACGCCCCGGCGCCGGAGTGCACCACCAGTTCCAGGTCGAACCCGCTGCCGAGGATGTCGCGGCCCAGGTAGCCCTTGGCGTACGCCTCCTGCACGGCGTTGCGCAGCCGGCGGGCGGCGTGCACCGCCTCACCGCGGATGTAGATGTACGCACGGTTGGCCCGGATCGCGTACGACGCGACGATCACGCCCTCGACCAGCGAGTGCGGGTCGTGGGTCATCAGCGGCAGGTCCTTGCAGGTGCCCGGCTCGCCCTCGTCCGCGTTCACCACCAGGTAGTGCGGCTTGCCGTCGCCCTGCGGGATGAAGCCCCACTTGAGGCCGGTCGGGAAGCCGGCTCCGCCGCGCCCACGCAGCCCGGAGTCCTTGATCAGCTGGATCAGGTCGTCCGGGTGCGCCTTGAGCGCCTTGCGCAGGGCGGCGTAGCCGTCCAGCTTCTCGTAGGTGCCGATCCGCCAGGCGTCCGGCGACAGCCAGCGCTTGGTCAGCACCGGCGTGAGCTTGGCCAGCGTCTCAGGTCGAGGCGTCGTCACTTCTGAGCCTCCGCTTCCTTGCTGCGGATCGGGGTGTTCGGGTCGAACCCCGGCACCGAGATGCCGTGCTGCTCGGCCAGCCGCAGGCCACGCAGGCTCGGCTCGCCCGGCCCGCCGTCGGCCACGGCACCCTCCCGGTCGTCGGCGAAGCCGGCGAGCTGCACGGCCATCTCCTTCAGCGTGCAGAGCCGCGCGCCCCGGGTCGGCATCGGCCGGCTGCCGGCCCGCAGCTCCTCGACCACGCCGAGCGCGGCCTGCGGGTCGACCTTGTCGAAGAAGTCGTAGTTGACCGTCATCACCGGGCCGTAGTCGCACGCCGCCAGGCACTCGGCGTGCTCCAGGGTGATCTTGCCGTCCTCGGTGGTCTCGTCGTGCCCGACGCCCAGGTGCTCGGACAGGGCGTCGTAGACCTCCTGGCCGCCCAGCACGTTGCACATCGTGTTGGTGCAGACGCTGACCAGGTAGTCGCCGGTCGGCTTGCGCTTGTACATGGTGTAGAAGGTGGCCACCGCGCCGACCTGGGCCTTGTTCAGGCCGAGCACCTCGGCGCAGAACTCGACACCGGCCGGGGAGACGTAGCCCTCCTCGGACTGCACCAGGTGCAGCAGCGGCAGCAGCGCCGAACGGGACCGGTCCGCCGGGTACCGGGCGATGATCTCCCGCGCCCGGGCCCGGGTCTCTTCAGTGAAAACGGTCATCAGAGCCGCCCTCCGTTCGTGACTGCGGGGCTCGCAAGCTCACTCCTCGCGCTCACCGGTCACAACCCCCCATGACGGGGTCCAGCGAGGCGCCACCGGCGATCACGTCGGCGATCAGGCCGCCCTCGGAGATGGCCGGGAGCGCCTGAAGGTTTACGAAGCTCGGCTCCCGGTAGTGCACCCGGTACGGTCGGGTGCCGCCGTCGGAGATCGCGTGCACGCCCAACTCGCCGCGCGGCGCCTCGATGCCGACGTACACCTGGCCCGGCGGGACCCGGAAGCCCTCGGTGACGAGCTTGAAGTGGTGGATCAGCGACTCCATCGACTGACCCATGATCTTGGCGACGTGCTCCAGCGAGTTGCCCATGCCGTCGACGCCGATGGCGAGCTGCGCCGGCCAGGCGATCTTCTTGTCGGACACCATCACCGGGCCGCGCTTGCCGAGCCGGTCCACCGCCTGCTCGACCAGCTTGAGCGACTCCCGGATCTCGGCCAGCCGGACCTGGTAGCGGCCCCAGACGTCGCCGTCGGGGTGGGTCGGGACGTCGAACTCGTACGTCTCGTAGCCGCAGTACGGCATGGTCTTGCGCAGGTCCCAGGCGAGACCGGCGGAGCGGAGCACCGGACCGGTGACGCCGAGCGCGATGCAGCCGGTCACGTCGAGCACCGCCACGTTCTTGGTGCGCTCGGTCCAGATCGGCTGGCCGGAGAGGAGGTCCTCGTACTCCTTGAGCTTCTTCGGCATCATCGTGAGGAAGTTCCGGATCTTGACGATCGCGTCGTCCGGCACGTCCTGCGCCACCCCGCCCGGCCGCACGTACGCGTGGTTCATGCGCAGGCCGGTGATGGTCTCGAAGATGTCGAGGATGTACTCCCGCTCGCGGAAGCCGTACAGCATGATCGAGATCGCGCCGAGCTCCATGCCGGTGGTGGCCAGCCAGACCAGGTGCGAGGAGATCCGGTTGAGCTCCATCATCAGCACGCGGATGGTGTTGGCCCGCTCGGTGACGTCGTCGGTGATGCCGAGCAGCTTCTCCACCGCCAGCGCGTACGCCGTCTCGTTGAACAGCGGGGCGAGGTAGTCCATCCGGGTCACGAAGGTCGAGCCCTGGACCCAGTTGCGGTATTCGAGGTTCTTCTCGATGCCGGTGTGCAGGTAGCCGACGACCGAGCGGACCTCGCGGACCGTCTCGCCCTCCAGCTCCAGGATCAGCCGGAGCACGCCGTGCGTGGACGGGTGCTGCGGGCCCATGTTGACGACGATCCGCTCATCGTTGATCGGATCGGTCCCGGAGACGACCGTGTCCCAGTCCCCACCGGTGACGGTGAAGACCTTGCCCTCGGTGGTCTCGCGCTCGGTCGCATAGTTCGACGTCGTCACAGTGCCAGCCCTCCGTTCGCGACTGCGAGGCTCCGCTCCGCTGCACTCCTCGCGCTCACTGGTACGACCTCCGACGGTCCGGCGGCGGGATCTCCGCGCCCTTGTACTCGACGGGCACGCCGCCGAGGGGGTAGTCCTTGCGCTGCGGGTGCCCCTCCCAGTCGTCCGGCATGAGGATCCGGGTCAGGTTGGGGTGGCCGTCGAAGACGATGCCGAACATGTCGTACGTCTCCCGCTCCTGCCAGTCGGCGGTCGGGTAGACGCTGGTGACGCTCGGCAGGTGCGGATCCTCGACGGAGACCGCGGCCTCCAGCCGGACCCGGCGCCGGTAGGTCATCGAGGTGAGCTGGTAGACGACGTGCAGCCGGCGCTCGTCCGCGCCCAGGTAGTCCACGCCGGACACCGAGGAGCAGAGCTCGAAGCGCAGCGCCAGGTCGTCGCGCATCACCTGGCAGACCTCGGCGATCCGCTCGGGGCGGACGTGCAGGGTCAGCTCGCCCCGGTCGACCACGACCTTCTCGATCGCGTCGCCGAACTCGGGGTACGCCTCCTCCAGCGCGTCCCGGACCTCGTCGAAGTAGCCGCCGTACGGCCGCGGGCTCTCCTCGATCGGCTGGCGCGGGCGGACCAGGCCGCCGAAGCCGGAGACGTCGCCGCTGCCGTGCGCGCCGAACATGCCGCGGCCGGCGGGGCTGGCCGGCGGGTGCTCGGCCGGGGCGCCGCTGGTGGCCCCGGCCGGGGTGACCGGTACCGGCACGCCCCCGTTGTTGGTCCTGTCGTCAGTTGCGCTCACTTCGGGCCCCCGTGCGGGTGGAGGTGGTTCTGGGCCTTCATCCAGTTCTCGATCCGCAGCTGCTCCTCGCGCCCCTCGCGGACCGCCCTGGTCCACTCGGCTCGCCGGGCCTTGTCGTTGCGGTACGACGACGGCATCGAGCCGTACGGGACCACGGGCACGTCACCGCGCTCCTTGCGGGCCTCGAGCATCTTGCGGCCGTTCGGGCCCAGCGGCTCGTACATGATCTTCTCGCGGAGCTTGAGGACCGCGTCGATGAGCATCTCGGGCCGGGGCGGGCAACCCGGGAGGTACATGTCGACCGGGACGACGTGGTCGACGCCCTGCACGATGGCGTAGTTGTTGAACATGCCACCGCTGCTGGCGCAGACACCCATCGAGAGCACCCAGCGGGGCTCGGCCATCTGGTCGTAGATCTGCCGCAGGACCGGGGCCATCTTCTGGCTCACCCGGCCGGCCACGATCATCAGGTCCGCCTGCCGGGGCGAGGCCCGGAAGACCTCCATGCCCCAGCGGCCCATGTCGTAGTGCGGGCCACCGGCCGCCATCATCTCGATGGCGCAGCAGGCCAGGCCGAAGGTGGCCCCCCAGACGGACGACTTCCGCGACCAGTTGACCAGCTTCTCGACGGTGGTGAGCAGGACGCCGGAGGGAAGCTTCTCCTCGATACCCATCTGCCGTACCTCCCTCAGTCCCAGTCCAGGCCGCCGCGCCGCCAGACGTAGGCGTAGGCGACGAAGACCGCGACGATGAACAGGACCATCTCCACGAAGCCGAAGATCGGCAGGGCGTCGAAGGAGACCGCCCAGGGGTAGAGGAAGATGATCTCGATGTCGAAGACGATGAAGAGCATCGCCGTCAGGTAGAACTTGATCGGGAACCGGCCACCGCCGACCGGCTGCGGGCTCGGCTCGATGCCGCACTCGTACGCCTCGAGCTTGGCCTTGTTCAGACGCCGGGGGCCGGCGAGTCGGGCGCCCGCCACGGAGAACAGCGCGAACCCCGCGGCGAGGGCGAACAGCCCGATGATGGGTGCGTAAGGAGAGAGCGTCATCGTTATCTCCTACTCGTCCTTCCCTGACCTCGGTGGCTAGCGAAAATCACACTATTCACGTCCCTCATGACCTCGGCCGGCGGGGTCCTTCTCGGTCCGTTCCGTGGGGCTGCGGCCCCTTGGAACCGGGGGTCTACACGGCTGGTGCCGCCCTCGTCATCGCATTGATGATCCGGTCCATCGCGTCCCCGCCCCGGGGGTCGGTCAGGTTGGCCAGCAGCTTGAGCACGAAGCGCATCAGCATCGGGTGCGGCATGCCGTGCTTGGTGGCCAGCCGCATGATCTCCGGGCGGCCGATCAGCTTCACGAAGATCCCGCCAAGCCGGTAGTAACCCCCGAAACGGGCCTTCAGCTCCTGCGGGTACGCCTGTAGCGCCCGCTCCCGCTCGGCGCCGGCGGGTCGGGCGAGCGCCTGCACCGCCACCTCGGCGGCCAGCTCGCCGGACTCCATCGCGTACGCGATGCCCTCGCCGTTGAACGGGTTGACCATGCCGCCGGAGTCGCCGACCAGCAGCACCCCGCGGGTGTAGTGCGGGACCCGGTTGAAGCCCATCGGCAGCGCGGCGCCGAGGATCGGCCCCTCCGCGTTCGCCTCGTCGGTCATCCCCCAGTCCTCGGGGGTGTTGGCCAGCCAGTCGGTGAGCAGCCGCCGGTAGTTGGTCTTGCCGAAGGCGGCGGAGGAGTTGAGCACGCCCAGGCCGACGTTAACCCGGCCGTCGCCGAGGCCGAAGATCCAGCCGTAGCCGGGAAGCAGTGCGTTGCTGCCCTTGGCCCGCAGCTCCAGCCACGACTCGAGGTAGTTGTCGTCGTGCTTGGCGGGCGAGCGGTAGTAGCGGCGGACCGCGACGCCGATCGGCCGGTCCTCCCGCTTGGCCAGCCCGAGGGCGAGCGGGAAGCGGCCGGAGACGCCGTCCGCGGCGACCACCAGCGGGGCGTGGAAGGTGGCCGGCTCCTTGTCCGGGCCCACCTCGGCCACTACGCCGATCACCCGGTCGTCGGCGTCGAGCACCGGATCGGTCACGTTCACGCTGGTCCGCAGCTTCGCCCCGGCGGCGACGGCCTGCTGGGCGAGCAGGTCGTCGAAGTCGAGCCGGGTCCGGACCAGGCCGTAGTTGGGGAAGCTGGCCAGGTCGGGCCAGTCCAGTTCCAGGCGTATCCCGCCACCGATCACCCGGAGGCCCTTGTTGTGCAGCCAGCCGGCCTGGGGCGAGGTGTCCACGCCCATCCGGATCAGCTGCCGTACGGCCCGGGGGGTGAGCCCGTCGCCGCAGACCTTCTCGCGGGGAAACTCGGTCTTCTCCAGCAGCAGCACGCGTACGCCGTGCCGCGCCAGGTGGTACGCGGTTGCCGATCCGCCGGGGCCGGCGCCCACGACGATCACGTCGGCGTCGTTCTCCACCGCGGTCATCTGCGCCTCCTCCCGAATGCTCGTGAAATGCTTCACAAGCCGATCGGGTTGGAGTCTATGGCCGGGGTTACACCGGTAGGCGGTGAGGGGTACCTAACTTCGCGGAAACGGGCCGGTAGAGGTCCATTTGAGCGTCACGGACGGGCCGGTGCGGCAGATCCGAGGCCGGCGTCGAGGCGGATCGTCTCCGGCAGGTGCTCGCGCAGCGCGCCGCCGGCCGCCCGGTCGAGCGCGGCCAGCACCTCGGCCACCACCTGGCGCACATCCGCGGGATCCGCGCCGGCCAACTCCTCGAGCTGCGCGATGAGTTCCGCGGCGTCGTCGTCCGTGGTCGCCTGCTCTGATCCCCTCATGGGGCAAGCCTACGGGGCCAAATAGAACGAAAACGGATATTCAACGGAATCGGGTGGTTTACTCCCGCAGCAGCCCGCGCCGCCCGCTTCGTCCGGGTCGGATCCGACCGTCAGGCCCGGACCGCCCGGTGCAGCGCGACGATGCCCCCGGTGAGGTTACGCCAGGCCACCCCACCCCAACCCGCCGCGCCGACCCGCCCGGCGAGCGCCGCCTGGTCCGGCCAGGCCCGGATCGACTCGGCGAGGTAGACGTACGCGTCGGGGTTGCTGGAGACCGTCCGCGCCACCGTCGGCAACGACCGCATCAGGTACGACAGGTAGACCGTACGGAAGGCGGGGTTGACCGGGGTGCTGAACTCGCACACCACCAGCCGGCCGCCCGGCCTCGTCACCCGGGCCAGCTCGCGCAGCGCCGCATCGGTGTCGTTCACGTTACGCAGGGCGAAGGAGATGGTGACCGCGTCGAAGCTGGCGTCGGCGAAGGGCAGCCGCAGGGCGTCGCCGGCCAGCAACGGCACCTGCGGACGGGTGCGCTTGCCGGCGTACAGCATGCCCAGCGACAGGTCGGCACCCACCGCGTACGCCCCGGAGTGGGCCAGTTCCTCGGTCGAGACGCCGGTGCCCGCGCCCACGTCCAGCACCCGCTCGCCGGGACGCAGTCCGAGCGCCTCCCGGGTGGCCCGCCGCCAGAACCGGTCCTGCCCGAAGGAGAGGACGGTGTTGGTCAGGTCGTAACGGGCCGCCACGCCGTCGAACATCGCGGCGACCTCGTGCGGCTGCTTGTCCAGGCTGGCGCGCTGGCCCTGCGGGGTACGGCTCACCACTCCACTCTGCCAGCCGGCCATCGACCGGCACCCCCCGGGTATACCGGTGGACCCAGGCGGGGCGGAATGGTGACCATCCCGCCCCGGCTGCCGTGCGTAATGTGGACGGCCCGCATGGGCCGATGGAAGACCAGCTCAGCCGGTCTGCTTCTCGTCCCCAGGGGTGACCACGACGACCCGACGCCGCCGCGCGGCCAGGAACAGCACGGCTCCTGCGGCCAGCACGACCGCGCCGGCACCAGCGAAAAGACCGACCTGCGGACCGGTCACCGGCAGGCCGCCGTCGACACCACCGTTCCCGCCACCACCGTTCCCGCCACCGTCACCATCTCCGACGGCGGCCGGGGTCACGACGAACGCGAAGTCGTCGGAGTTGTCGCTCTCGTCGATGTCCGAGAGGGTGGCCGGACTGCTGGATGCCACACCCAGGAACCACGGCAGGCTGCTGTGCTCCCCCTCGGCGGGAGGATCTCCCACGAAGTCCGCCGAGATCGACACCGTGCCGCCGGGCAGGGTCGCCGGGGCCTTGACTCCCGCCGAGACCGTCACCGGGAGGATGACGGCGACCGGATCGTGCGGCACCAGGACGACGTCCACCGGGCAGTGGAAGGTGCGCTTGTCATCGGTGAACCCGCACTCCTCGGTCCGCAGGCTGTTGAAGGTCACGCCCTTCGGCACCGTCATCCGCACGGTGATCTGGCTGACCACCCGGTCGCCCTGGTTCTCGAGGTACACGACGGCCACCGTCTTGTCGCCCGGGTTCAGCGGAGCGCCCGACAGGTCGCCCTTCCGGGCGTGCTCGATAGTGATCTCCCGATTGATGTCCGGCGCCACCACCGTCAGGTCGGCGCCGTTCTCGGTGGTCAGCACCACCTCGTACTCATCCTGGTTGTCCGCCGGGTTGGCGTCGATCAGTGGCTTGTGGTCGTTCCACGGGGTGACGGAGACGCGCAGTGTGGCGTGGTACGGCTCGGTCAGCTGGTCGGTGGTCTTGAAGACCAGCAGCGGCAGCTCGACCGTCTCACCCGGGCCGGGGATCTGCTCTCCGCGCAGGCCGCAGTTCCACCGGTCGTTCTTCTCGTCGCCCTCGACGTCGCACTCCTCCAGCAGCGGGTCGATCCGCACCTTGCGGTAGTCGAAGTCCCGGGCGTCGAAGTCGATCGCGATGAGGTCGGGGGTGAAGGTACCGTGATTTCTGACCTTCACCACCGCGATCTTGTCGGTCGTGCCCTCGGCGAGCCGGGTGCCGACGACCTCGACCGCCAGGTCGACGACCGGCTCCCCGGCGTGCGCGGGCGTGGCCGGGAGGACGAGGCCGGCAGCCGCCAGCAGGGCGGCGGCACCGAGTCGGGCCGGCGATGAACGGCGCGGGTTCATGGACGCTCCCCGTGTGACGTGGCGGACAGGGCGCACCGGACCATAGCCGTCCACGCCGTACCGCACCGCCCCCCACGCCGTTCCCCAGCCGATACCCGCTGAACGTCCACCCGAGAACTCCCCCGGACGGCCAGGGTGTGGCCCGGGCTCACCCCGCCACTCTGCCAGCCGGCTGTCGATCGTCGATCCCCTGGGTACGCCGAGGGGCGGGATGGTGAACCATCCCGCCCCTCTTGCCGTGCGTTATGTGAACGACCCTCGCGGGCCGATGAGGGACGACCGTCAGGCGGTCGGCTTCTCGTCGCCCGGGGTCACCAGGACCACCCGACGCCGACGGGCGACCAGGAACATCGCGCCGCCCGCGAGCAGCACGGCCGCGCCGATGCCGCCGATCAGGCCGGCCTTGGCACCGGTCACCGGCAGGCCACCCTCGTCGTCGCCGCCGCCCACACCACCGCCGCCGCCACCCTTGGCGGCCACCACGACAGCGAAGCCGTCGGTGTTGTCGCTCGGGTCGAGGTCGGCGAGGTCCGACTTCTGCAGCGGAGTCATGTTCTTCGGCAGGCGCTTGATCACCTTCGACTGCGCGGTGAGGCCCTTGGCCGGCAGGATCGGCTCGACCGAGACGGTGCCACCCTTCAGGGCGCCCGCCTTGACGTCCGCGCCCACCGAGAGCAGGTGGTAGAACTCGCCGCCGGGGACGTCGTCACCCTTGCCGTCGAACTGGGTCAGGGGGATGAACGGAAGCTCGGGGTAGGTGCAGACGAGCGAACGGTTGTCCGCGGCGTACTCGCACTCGTCCTCGGTCTCGGTGAAGGTCACGCCCTTGGGGAGCTTGACCGTCACCTTGAGGCCGGCGGTGGGCATGTCGCCCTGGTTCACCACCTCGTAGATGAGCTGCGCGGTGTCGCCCGCGTGCAGGTCACCGGTGACCTCGATCTTGCCGTTCTTGACCTTGACGGCGTTCTTCACGTCGTCGGCCAGGACGGTGAGGTCCGCGCCGCTCTCCTTGGAGAACTCGACGTCGACGGACTTGGTGTTGTTGTCCTTGTTGGTGTCGTCCTTGGAGATGATCGTGAACTTCACCGGGGCGCTGTACGCCTTGTCCAGGGACTCGACCAGCTTCACCAGGACGACCGGGAGGTCGATGGTCTCGCCCGGGCCCGGAAGTGCTTCCTTCTCGGCCCAGCAGGTGACCAAGGCCGGGCCCTGGCTGCCGGGCTCCACGTCGCACTCCTCTGCGAAGGGAACCACGGCGACCTTGGCGAAGTCGAGCTTGGAGACGTCGATCCGGACGCCCAGTTCGGACGGGGTGTTCTTGCCCTTGTTGGTCACCTTGGCGAACGCCAGCTTGCCGGCGGCGCCGTCGGCGACCCGGGTGCCCACCACGTCGATGGCGAGGTCGGTTTCGGTGCCGGCGGCGTGGGCGGGCGCACCGAAGGCGGTGATCGCCCCAGAGGCGAGCAGCGCGGCGGCGCCGAGCCGCACCAGCGGCCGGTTACGGAAGATCATTGAAGTAATCCCCCCGCGGGATTGAGGAAGGTAACGGGGACAAGCGGGCACGTTAGCGGCCCACGATCACCCGCGCCAGCCCACACACCGAAGCTTCATGACCCGCACATCTAAGAGTCACCTAAGGATTGCCCGAATTGATAGATCTTGTTACGAAGGGCGGCCCGACTGATCAGTCGAACGGGCACGGAGATGCAACCCTCTCGATGAGCCGGCAATGGCCGTTCGGCCGACCCGACCGCCGAGCCGGGCGGCCACCCCCGAGAACGACGGACGTGGCCCGGGGGGAGAGACAAATCGAGTTCAGTTGACGTCGACGAGCGGCAGCGACTTCCCGACACCGCCACCGGGCAGGGCGATCGAGGAGAAGTGCGAGACCACCCGGTCGTCGTTCGGGTCGTCGGCGGACGTCCAGTGCACCGCGAGCCGCTGGTAGAGGGTGTCCCGCTGTGCGGGGATCCGGTCGGCGGTGCGGATCATGCCGATCAGCTCGTGCAGGTTGGACCGGTGCCGGGCGCCGGCCGAGGAGATGACGTTCTCCTCCAGCATGATCGAGCCGAGGTCGTCCACGCCCATGTGCAGGGCGAGCTGGCCGGCGTCCTTGCCGGTGGTCAGCCAGGACGCCTGCAGGTGCGGCACCGTCTCGAAGAAGAGCCGGGCCACCGCGATCAGTCGCAGGTATTCCATGGTGGTCGCCTGGGTACGGCCCTTGAGATGGTTGTTCTCCGGCTGGTACGTCCACGGGATGAACGCCCGGAAGCCACCGGTGCGGTCCTGCACGTCACGGATCATCCGCAGGTGCTCGATCCGCTCGGCGTTCGTCTCGCCCGTGCCCATCATCATGGTCGCGGTCGACTCGAGGCCCTGCCGGTGCGCCAGCTCCATGACCTCCAGCCAGCGCGCCCCGGATTCCTTCAGCGGGGCGATCGCCTGGCGCGGCCGGTCCGGCAGCATCTCGGCGCCGGCGCCGGCGATCGAGTCCAGCCCGGCCCTCTTGATCCGGGCGATGGCCTCGTCCAGGCTGACGCCCGAGACCTTGGCCATGTGCAGGATCTCGCTCGGGCCGATCGAGTGGATGGCGAGCTGCGGATACGCCTGCTTGACCGCGGAGAACAGCTCCTCGTAGTACTCCACGCCGTAGTCCGGGTGGTGGCCGCCCTGGAGCATGACCTGGGTGGCGCCCAGCTCGACCGCCTCGCCGCAGCGACGCAGGATCTCCTCGGTGGGGTGGGTCCACCCCTCCTTGTGCTTCGGGGCACGGTAGAAGGCACAGAACTTGCACGCCGTCACGCAGACGTTCGTGTAGTTGATGTTGCGGTCGATCAGGTACGTGACGATGTTGTCCGGGTAGCGCCGGCGACGCACCGCGTCCGCCGCCTCGCCCAACGCGTGGAAGGGCGCCTCGGTGTAGAGCAGCAGGGCCTCCTCGGGCGTGATCCGCCCGCCGTCCGCGCCGCGCTGCAGGATGTCGTCGATCTCCCGGCTCACCGTCACGCCCCGAGCCTACGTCGCCCGTCCTGAGGCCGATACGCCGCTCCACCTCGGTGACGAGCGCCCCACCACGCGGATCAGTTTCGCCACCGGACCGCTCGGGCGGTGACAGCCGCGCGGTGCGGGCCACCACCCCGGCGGTGAATCGTTTGCGACATCAAGTCCGTAGGCGGACTGAAGTCATTCCGCTCCGGGCCCATCACCGGCCGGCACTGTCAGGCGTCGTAGTCGACCGTGAGCCGGTCCGTCAGCGGGCTGGACTGGCAGGTGAGGACGTAACCGGCCGCCACCTCGTCGGGCTCCAGGGCGTAGTTGCGGGCCATGGTCACCTCGCCGGAGACCACCTTCGCCTTGCAGGTCGAGCAGACCCCGCCCTTGCACGCGTACGGCAGCTCGCCGCGGACCTTCAGCGCGGCGTCCAGCACCCGCTCGTCGCGCCCCATCGTGAAGGTGGACGAGCGTCCGTCGAGCAGAATCGTCACCTCGGCTCCGGCGCCCGGCTCGTCGTCGGGGCGGCGGACCGGCTCCGGCGGCGCGTCGACGTGGAACAGCTCGGTGTGCACCGCCGACTCCGGCAGGCCCCGGCCGGTGAGCACCGCCTTGGCGTCCACCACCATCCCGTACGGGCCGCAGAGGAACCATTCCTCGATGGCGTCGCCGGGTACGACGGTGTCCAGCAGCCGGGTCAGCCGCTCGGCGTCGATCCGCCCCGACAGCAGCGGCGACTCGCCCTGCTCCCGGGAGAGCACGTGCACCAGGTGCAACCGGGTCGGATACCGGTCCTTCAGGTCGGCCAGCTCCTCGGCGAACATGACCGAGTTCGCGGTGCGATTGCCGTACACCAGGGTGAAGGTGCTGGCCGGCTCGACGGCCAGCGCGGTCGCGACCAGCGAGAGCACCGGCGTGATCCCGGAGCCGGCGACCACCGCGCCGTAGTGCCGGACCCGGTCCGGCGCGAACGCCGTGGTGAAGTTCCCGAGCGGGGGCAGCACCTCGACGGTGTCGCCGTCGCGCAGCGCGCCGCAGGCGTACGCGGAGAAGGCGCCGCCGGGGATCTCCCGTACCCCGATCCGCAGCCGTCCGTGCCGCGCCAGCTCCTGGGGAGTCGAGCAGATCGAGTACGACCGCCGCACGTCCTCCCCGCCGGCACCGGCGGAGCCGGTGAGCCCGCCTCCGGCGGGACGGCGCACGGTCAGGTGCTGGCCGGCGGAGAACGCGAAGGCCTCCCGCAGCTCCTCGGGTACGGCGAAGGTGATCGCCACGGCGTCGTCGGTGAGCCGATCGACGGCGGAGACCGGCAGCGGGTGGAAGGCCGGCCGGCGACGGACCGGTCGGGTGATGGTGACAGTCACAGCGCCTTCACATGGTCGAAGGGTTCGGAGCAGGAGCGGCAGCGCCACAGCGCCTTGCACGCGGTGGATCCGAAGCGGCTGACCTGTTCGGTGTCCGGAGATCCGCAGCGCGGACAGCGGACGGCGAGGGTCAGCGGCACGACGTTCCCCGCCCGGGTCGGCGCGGGCGGGGCGATCCCTGCGGCGGCTAGCTTGGCCCGGCCGCGCTCCGAGATCCAGTCCGTGCTCCACGCCGGGGAGTGCACCGTGCGGATCTCGGCGTCGGAGTGGCCGGCAGCGGCCAGCGCCCGGCGGATGTCGGCGCGGATCACGTCCATCGCCGGGCAGCCGGTGTAGGTGGGGGTGATGGTGACGACCACCCGGCCGGTGGCCGGGTCCTCGTCCACCGACCGGAGGATGCCCAGCTCGTCGATGGTGATGACCCGGATCTCCGGGTCCACCACCGCCGCCACGGCCTCCCGGGGAGTCACCAGTACCACCTTCCGTTCGCGACTGCGGGGCTCCGCTTCGCTGCACTCACTCCCCGCGCTCACCAGCTAGCTCCGGGATGGGCGCGGTGCAGCACCTGCATCTCGGCCAGCAGGTACGAGAGGTCTTCGGTGTGCACTCCGTCCCGGCCGCCGCCGGGCGTCCAGCCGTCCGCCGGCCAGGTCAGCGTCGCCTCGGCCAGCACCGGGGACACGACGGCGTCGAAGTCGGCCCGCAGGGTGGCCGGGTCGACCGGCGCCGCCGGGTTCGCCGCGAACAGCTCGTGGGTGTACGGCCACACCTGGTCGATCGCGGCCTGCATCCGGCGGTGCGACTCCTCGGTGCCGTCGCCGAGCCGCTTCACCCAGAGCGCGGCGTGGTCAAGGTGGTACGCGGACTCCTTGCGCGCCTTCGCGCCGATCGCGGCGAGCCGCTCGTCGGCGCACCCGGCCAGCGCGGTGTAGAGCGGAAGCTGGTACGCGGCCAGGAAGAACAACTTCGCCATGGTGACCGCGAAGTCGCCGTTGGGCAGCTCGACCAGGAGGCAGTTGCGGAACTCCCGGTCGCCGCGGAGGTACGCCAGCGCGTCCTCGTCCCGGCCGGCGCCCTCCAGCTCGCCCGCGTACGTGAGCAGGAGGCGGGCCGCGCCGAGCTGGTCGAGGGCGATGTTCGCCAGCGCGATGTCCTCCTCCATCTCCGGCGCGTGGGAGGTCCACTCGCCGAGTCGCTGCGCCGCGATCAGCGCGTCGTCGCCGAGGCCGAGGGTGTAGTCGAAGAGGCTGGTCACAGGTGGGCCGCCCCGTCCGGTACCTGGTAGAAGGTGGGGTGGCGGTAGACCTTGTCGGCCGCCGGGTCGAAGAAGGCGTCCTTCTCGTCCGGGCTGGACGCGGTGATCGCGCTCGCCGGCACCACCCAGATGGAGACGCCCTCCTGACGGCGGGTGTACAGGTCCCGGGCGTTGCGCAGGGCCAGCTCCGCGTCGGGGGCGTGCAGGCTGCCGACGTGGGTGTGCGACAGCCCGCGCCGGGCCCGTACGAAGACCTCCCACAAAGGCGAAGGACCGCTCCCGCCCTCGCCCAGAGGCGAAGGATTGCCCGCGCTGAGCCGATCGGTTCGCTCGCTACGCTCGCTCACGCCGCCACCTTCTCCTTGTTCATCTGCTTGACGGCGTACGCAGTGGCGGCCTCGCGTACCCAGGCGCCCTCGTCGTGGGCGCGGCGCCGGTGCGCCATCCGCTGCCGGTTGCACGGCCCGTTGCCCTTGATCACCCGCATGAGCTCGTCGTAGTCGGGCTGGGTGTAGTCGTACGACTGCCGCTGATCGTTCCAGCGCAGGTCGGGGTCGGGCAGGGTGAGCCCGAGGATCTCGGCCTGCTGCACGCACATGTCGACGAAGCGCTGGCGCAGCTCGTCGTTGGAGAAGCGCTTGATCTTCCAGGACATCGACTGGGCGGAGTGGGTCGAGTCGGTGTCCGGCGGGCCGAACATCGCCAACGACGGGTACCACCACCGGTCCACCGCGTCCTGGGCCATCGCCTTCTGCGCCGGGGTGCCGTGGGCCAGGGTGTGCAAGATCTCGTAGCCCTGGCGCTGGTGGAACGACTCCTCCTTGCAGACCCGGATCATCGCCCGGGCGTACGGGCCGTAGGAGCAACGGCACAGCGGCACCTGGTTGACGATCGCCGCGCCGTCGACCAGCCAGCCGATCGCGCCCACGTCCGCCCAGGTCAGCGTCGGGTAGTTGAAGATCGAGCTGTACTTCTGCCGCCCGTTGAGCAGCAGCTCCACCAGCTCGTCGCGGCTGATCCCCAGCGTCTCGGCCGCGGCGTAGAGGTAGAGGCCGTGGCCGGCCTCGTCCTGCACCTTGGCCAGCAGGATCGCCTTGCGCTTGAGGGAGGGGGCCCGGCTGATCCAGTTCCCCTCCGGCTGCATGCCGATGATCTCGGAGTGCGCGTGCTGGGCGATCTGCCGGATCAGCGTCTTCCGGTACGCCTCCGGCATCCAGTCGCGCGGCTCGATCTTCTGATCGGCGGCGACCACGTCCGCGAAGTACGCCTCGAGGTCGTCGTCGGGGGCGGGCCCGGCGCGCCGGGCCCGGGCCGCCGCCTCCCGAAGGGCCGCCTCCGCCGCCTCCACCTCACCGAGCAGGCCGCCGCCCGGAGCGTCCTCGGGCGCAGCGAAGTCGTTGCCATACATGAGGCCAGTGTTACAGCTTTCAACCGACGACACCAGAGGGTGTAACAGGTTCAACCTGCCACCTTCCGTCACCGAATGACCGCCTTCAGCGATAAGCCGCAGCCTGCGCGCCCCTGTGACATCGGCCACGCATCAGACGTGAATCCTCGCAAGGCCGGCACAACGGTCGATTACCCCGCCTTCACGGCGAGCCGTCAGGTGCCGAACTCTGGCGTCCGGCCTGTCCGGAAGTAGACTTCCCCCGGCACACCGATCGGCTGCTGACGATCGCCACCGACTCCAGGCCACCCCCGGCCTCGGCGATCAGGCCGAACCCATTCGGAAAAGCCGGTCCCCCCGGCCAGACATCTGGAGTTCACCCACTCATGCGACATCGCGTGATCATGGTGCTCGCCATCGTGACGGTCCTCCTCGGTGGCGTCATGCTGGTGCCCGCCGCGTACACCCGCCTCACCGGCGGCGACGCCCTCGCCAGCATCGGCAGCATCGGTGGCATCGGTGGCGGGGAGAAGGTCCCCGCGCCCGCGCCCACCCCGCCGCCGCCGCCGACCCTGGCCGACGCGCCGGTCTCGGTGAGCTTCAAGGGTGAGTTCTTCTCCTGGGCACTGATGGACCGCAAGACCGGGGAGATCAGCGGCGCCAAGAACATGACGTCGACCAACTCGACCGAGTCGATGATCAAGGCCTGGTTCGCGTCGGACTATCTCCACCAGCTCGGTGACAAGCCGCTGAGCGCGGAACGGAAGAGGCAGATCGACACCGCGATCCGGGACAGCAACGACGACGCGGCCAACGCGCTCTACAAGGCGAACGGCAGCGCCAAGTCAATCACCCGGATGATCAAGACCTGCGGGCTCACCGACACCAAGCCGGGCACCGTTCCCGGCTACGTCGGCTGGTGGAGCTTCACCCAGATGTCCCCGCAGGACGCCGTCCGACTCGGTGACTGCGTCGCCGACGGCAAGGCCGCCGGAACCAAGTGGACCAAGTTCGTGCTGGACGAGATGGCCAAGGTGCGTGGCACCGTGAAGGACCAGCAGCAGCGCTCGGGCGGCGGTCACTGGGGGATCATCGACGGCCTGCCCGAGTCGATCACCAGCCAGGGCCCGGTGAGCATCAAGAATGGCTGGACGCCGCTCAACTACGACGGCAACTGGCACGTCAACTGCCTGGCCGTGACCGACAAGTGGAGCCTCGCCGTGATGATGCGCTACCCGCAGAAGGCCGGCCTGGAGTACGGCGCGAAGGTCTGCGCCAGCGTCGCCACCCAGCTGGTGACCCCGCAGCCCGGCGCCGCGCTGAAGGTGCCGCAGCAGCCGGTCGGGAAGCTCTGATGGCCGGCAACCGGCGCCGGTCCGGCAGCAACCAACGGCCGCTGATGCTCAGCGCCGTCGCGGTGATCCTGGTCGGCGTGGTGCTCCTCGCGCTCCGGCTGGTGCCCGGCTCCCCGCTGAACCCCACCGCAGGCGGGCACCAGGCCATCGCGAGCGCCCGGTCCACGGGTACGCCCACCGACCCCGGCTCCGCAGCCCAGCCCACGCCCTCCCCGTCCCCCTCCCTGGAACCGCTGCCGTTCACCGCGCAGAACCTCGACGACCTGGGCATCAAGGGCTGGTACTCCTGGAGCGTGCTGGACAAGCGCACCGGAAAGATCATCGGCTCGAAGAACATGGCCGAGACCAGCACCACCGCCTCGATGATCAAGTCCTGGATCGTCGCCGACTACCTGCGGCGTACGGCGGAGGCAGGGCAGACCCCGAGCGACGCGAAGCTGGCCGACGCCACGCAGATCATCCGGGACAGCGACAACACCCGCGCCGAGCAGTTCTACAACAACGTCGGCCGGGCGGACTCGATCAAGCGGCTGATCAAGACGTGCGGGCTCACCGACAGCAAGGTCGCCAGCGACGGCGGCTGGAGCCGGACCCAGCTGTCCCCGCGGGACACCGCCCGGCTCGGCCTCTGCATCGACGACGGCCGGGCCGCCGGGCCGAAGTGGACCAAGTGGCTGCTCAACGAGATGCGGGAGGTCCGCGGCGCCGGTGACTTCGGCATCCGCAAGGCGTTCCCGGCCAAGGTGCAGAAGACCATCGCCATCAAGAACGGCTGGATCGACCGGGCCAAGGAGCAGGAGATGCACATCAACTGCCTGGCCATCGGCGACACCTGGACGATGGGCGTGATGGTTCGCTACCCGATCGGCATGGGCTACGACTACGGCATGCAGAACTGCCAGAAGATCACCGAGGCGCTGCTCCGCCCGGCGCCCTGACCCACTCCCGGCTGCGGCGGCGGTGTCCTTCGGGGCACCGCCGCTTCGTTTTCCGGCCGGTCAGCCCTGGAAGAATTCCGGCCCGTTCGCGGGCAGGGCCGGCGCCTCACCGATCGCTGCCACCCGGCTGGCGAACTCGCGCAGCCCGGCCACCTGCCGCTCGCCGAGCGAGAAGTCGAGGGTACGGAAGTAGGTCGCCAGCGTCGCGGCGTCGAACGGCTCCCAGCGGGCTCCCGCCTCGGCCACCTGGTCCAGCTCGGCCAGGCAGAGGTCGCGCGAGCGCAGGAACGCCTCGTGCACCTCCTTGACCAGGCCGGGATGCGCGGCGGCGAAGTCCCGGCGTACCGCCCAGACGGCGAAGACCATCGGCAGGCCGGTCCAGTCCCGCCAGGCCTGCCCGAGGTCGGTCACTGTCAGTCCCTTGCGGGGCGCCTCGTAGAGCGCCCGCAGCGCCACGTCGCCGATCAGCACCCCGGCGTCAGCCTCCAGCAGCATCTGGGTCAGGTCCGGCGGGCAGCGGAAGTACTCCGGCCGCACGCCGTACCGCTCGCCGAGCAGCAGCTGGGCCAGGAGCACCCCGGTACGCGAGGTCGAGCCGAGCGCGACCCGACCCCCGTCCAGCTCGGCGAGGGGCTTGGTGGAGACCACGTTGACCGAGAGCACCGGGCCGTCGCTGCCGACCGCCAGGTCCGGCAGCAGGAGCAGCTCGTCGGCGTGTCGCAGGTATTCCACGTGCGAGATCGGGCCGATGTCCAGGTCACCGGCGACCAGCGCGGCGCTCAACCGGTCCGGAGAGTCCTTGTGCAGGTCGACGTCGATCAGCGCGCCGGACCGCATCAGCCCCCAGTAGATCGGTAGGCAGTTGAGGAACTGGATGTGTCCCACGCGGGGCCGGGCGATGCGGTCAGCCATGACCTGACGTTATCCCCGCGCCACACCGCCGGTTCACCGGAGGGGCTACTGAGTGGCCAACTCCGCACCGCACGCGGCCGCTCGCCCACCCTGGTCGGCACCAACGCCGGGCCCGTCAGCGGAGCCGGTCCCCACGCCCGGGACGGTCTCTGGCGGCCGTGGGGCCGTGGCGCGCTCGGCGCGCACCGCCCGCCGCACGGGCGCTGCCACTGCGGCGACCACGAGCAGGCCGACCACCCCGCAGCCGACGAAGAGCGGCCGAGGTTCGGCCACCGCCAGCAGCAGGCCACCGGCCAGGTAACCGGCCATCCCGGCGCCCTGGACCGCCGCCCCGAAGACCGCGAAGGCCCGGCCCCGGGCCGCCTCGGGGACCCGCCGGGCCAGCAACAGATTGTTGAAGACGTTGTCGCCACCGTTGCCCACCCCGCCGGCCAGCCAGATCGGCACGAGCAGCCAGGCGGACGGCACCGCCGCCGAGGCCAGGACCGCCAGGCAGCAGCCGCCAAGCAGGGCCAGCCCGGCCCCGAGCAGCGCGCCGTCGTCGGTGAGCCGCCGGGCGACCTGGGCGAAGATCCAGCCACCGACCACGATGCCCAACGTCCACGAGCCGGTCACCAGGCCGTACACGGTGGTGGAGCTGTGCAGGGTCTCCCGGATGAAGAAGACCTCGACCACGTTGATCGCGCCGACCGCGGCGACCACCGCGGCGAGGCTGCCGACCATGACGACCAGCAGCGGGTCGCGCCGCAGCTGCCAGCCCGGCGACGGGGTGGCGGCGACCCCGGCCGCCGAACCCGTCCGCCGGCCACCGCGGCGGGTACGGATGAGCAGCCCGGCCGCGACCAGCGCGAGGTAGCTGGCGGCGTCGACGAGCAGCGGCACCCGGGCGCCGAACCCGCCGACCAGCAGCCCGGCCAACGCCGGGCCGGCGAGCGCGCCGAGCGTGCCGGCGGTCTGGACGAGCGCGCCGGCCCGGGGGAAGTCCTCGGCCCGGACCATGGTGGGCACCAGTGCCGCGAGCACCGGCTGGGTCACCGCGAGGCCGGCCGCGAGCAGCGCCACCAGGGCGATGACCAGCGCCGGATGTCCGGCGTACGCGAGCGCGAGACAGGCCGCGGCCTGGGCGAATCCGGTGACCACCAGCAGGAGGCGGCTGTCCACCCGGTCGGCGAGCCGGCCGGTCAGCGGCGCGAGCGCCACCAGCGGCAGGGTGGCGGCGAGCAGCAACCCGGAGACGGCGAGCCCGCCCGCCCCGGCGGATTGGAGGGCCAGCGTGAGGGTGGCGGCGGCGAGGAAGTCCCCGCAGCTGGAGATGCCTCGGGCGGCGGTGGCGAGCCAGACGTCCGACCAGCGCGACGGACCAGATGCGAAGGACATACTTCGAAATTAATCCTTCATACCTGGTCGACGCAACCCCGTGCGTCAGTCGAGGGGCAACGTCCGGTACTGCACGGCGACGCTTCGCGCCCCTTCGGGGGGACTGGTCCGCAACCGCCGCCGGTACGGGTCGAGCAGCTCCTGGATCGCGTTGTTGAGCCCGGTCAGCTCCTCTGCGGTGAGCAGCAGCAGGGTGTCGCTGAACCAGGCAGCCGTGTACCACTCGCGGGGCTCGTCCGGGGCGCGCCGGATCCAGTCCCGGACCCGCTGGGTGTCCCGGGCCAGATGCGCGTCGACCAGGGCCAGCTCGGCGGCACGGGTCTCGGAGTCGGCGTCCTGGCCGCCCTCGACGGAGTACGACGGGCTGAACGCCCGCCAGACCCGCTCCCGGGCGTCGCCCCGGCTCGGGGCCTCCTCGATCAGGCCGAACTTCGCCAGCTCCCGCAGGTGATAGCTGGTCGCGCTCGGGGAGAGGCCGCCGATCTCGGCGCACTCGGTGGCGGTCGCGCCACCCTCCAGCGTGCTGAGGTGTTCCATGATCGCCATACGCGCGGGGTGCGCCAGGGCCCGCATCACCTGCGGGTCGCTGATCGTCACCCGGCGCTGTTCGGAGCGCGACTCGGTCATGCCCCCATGATCCCGCCCGGGGGACCGCCCCGCGACGGGCCCCGCTCGCGAGAGGAAAACCGGTTGCCGTCGACACCGGCCGGAGTAGGCTGCTTTGTCCCGCCCGACGGCCGTGGTGAGTAGCACCGCACAGGACGTCCCCCGCGCCGACCGACGTCGGATACGCGAGCGGCAGCGTTTTTCCCCGTGACGAGGAGTACGTGGATGACCCTGCACGCCCAAGAACAGACCCTGGACGGCGAGCTCGCCGCCGAGCGCGCCCACCTGGATACCAGCCGCGCGGCACTGCGCCGGATGCGCGAGCGCGCCGAGGCGCTCTTCGCCGCCGGCGACAAGGTCGCCGGGGACGCGTACACCGCCGAACAGCTGGGCCGGCACATGGCTCGCCGGGTCAAGGAGCTGGCCGACGACCCGACCACTCCGCTCTTCTTCGGCCGGCTCGAATTCGGCGGGGCCGCCGACAGCCTGCACAGCGGCGGGGCCGCCGACAGCCTGCACAGCGGCGGCACTGACGACGAAGTCGTCGGTGCTGACGACAAAGTCGTCGGGGTGTACCACGTCGGGCGACGGCACGTCACCGACGACCTCGGCGAGCCGCTGGTGCTGGACTGGCGGGCCCCGGTCTCCCGGTCGTTCTACCGGGCCAGCGCCCGCGACCCCCAGGGGGTCGCCGTCCGGCGCCGGTTCGGGTTCAGCGCCGGCGTGCTGACCAGCTTCGAGGACGAGCACCTGGACCGGGGCGAGGAGCTGGGCACGGCCAGCCGGATCCTCAACGCCGAGATCGAGCGTCCCCGCGTCGGCCCGATGCGGGACATCGTCGCCACCATCCAGCCCGAGCAGGACGAGCTGGTCCGGGCCGACCTGGCCGACTCGATCTGCGTGCAGGGCGCGCCGGGCACCGGCAAGACGGCGGTCGGGCTGCACCGCGCCGCGTACCTGCTCTACCTGCACCGGGAACGGCTGCGCCGGTCGGGGGTGCTGATCGTCGGGCCGAACCGGGCGTTCCTGTCGTACATCGCCGCGGTGCTGCCGGCGCTCGGCGAGGTCGAGGTCGAACAGGCCACGGTGGAGGACCTGGTCGCCCGGGTGCCGGTACGCGCTGTCGACACCCCGGACCTCGCCACCCTGAAGCACGACGTCCGGATGGCCGAGGTGCTGCGCCGCGCCGTCGACGCCCACATCGGTACGCCCACCGAGCCGATCATGGTGTCCGACGGCTCGTTCCGCTGGCGGATCGGCCTCGACCCGCTGCATCGGGTGGTCGAGGAGATCCGCCGGGAAGGGCTGCCGTACGCCACCGGCCGGGAGCGCGTCCGGGCCCGGGTGGTGGGGCTGCTGCAACGGCAGTCCGAGGCCCGCCGGGCGGAGTCGCCCAGCGACGCCTGGCTACGCCGGATGGGCAAGGTCAAGCCGGTCACCGCCTTCCTCGACGCGGTCTGGCCGGCGCTCACCCCGGAGGGGCTGCTGCACCGGCTCTGGTCCGACGCTGACGCCCTCGCCACGGCGGCCGACGGCCTGCTCACCGCCGAGGAGCAGGCCCTGCTGCTCGGCCGGGCGGCTCCCAGCGGGCGGCCCAGCACCGGGGACCCCGGTCCCGGCGATGCGGGCGGACCGGCGAGTGCCGCCACCACGCGGCGGCGAGGCGAGCCGGCGACCGCCGGGACGGCGCTGGGGCGTACCCCGAAGGCGACGCGGTGGACCGCCGCGGATGCCGTGCTGATCGACGAGGCGGCCGGGCTGATCGAGCGGCCCGGCGGCTTCGGGCACGTGGTGGTCGACGAGGCGCAGGACCTCTCCCCGATGCAGTGCCGGGCCATCGCCCGCCGCAGCGAGCACGGCTCGATCACCCTCCTCGGTGACCTGGCCCAGGGCACCGCGCCGTGGGCGGCCACCGACTGGCGGGAGTCCCTGGCCCACCTGGGCAAGCCGGCTGCGGCGGTGGTGCCGTTGAGCGTCGGCTTCCGGGTGCCCGCGGCAGTGGTCGCGTTCGCGAACCGGCTGCTCCCCGCACTCGCGGTCGACGTACCCCCGGCCGAGTCGCTGCGCCGGGACGGGACGCTGGACGTGCGTACGGTGGACGACCTGGTGGCGGCGACGGTGGCGGAGGTGCGCCTTGCGCTCACGCACGACGGCTCGGTCGGCGTGATCGCCGCCGACGACGCGGTGGAACCGGTCCGCGCCGCGCTCGCCGCCGCTGGCGTCGAGACCGCGACCGCCGACGACGTCGAGGCCGCGGCGCGGGTCACCGTCGTCCCGGCGACCCTGGTCAAGGGCCTGGAGTACGACCATGTCGTGGTCGTCGAGCCGGCCGCGATCGTGGCCGCCGAGCCGCGCGGCCTGCACCGCCTCTACGTGGTGCTGACCCGAGCGGTCTCCCGGCTCGCGGTGCTGCACCGAGATCCGCTCCCCACACCCCTGGCTTGATCAACTCGATGTGCGGCATACGGTGGTCTCCACAGCCGGGGAGACCACAAGTTGCCGCACACTGAGTTGATCAAGCGGGCGGGGGTCGCCGAGCCGGCGGGTGTCAGCCGGAGAGGGCGGCGGCGACCGCGCGCAGCGGCCGGCCCGACTCGGCGATCGGCACGGTGAAGGCGAGCCAGGAACCGTCGGTGAAGTCGACGCGCAGCCGCTTCGGGTTGAGCCGGTGCCAGGCCACCCGGGCCGACGCCACCTCGGCGCGCGGCACCGACCAGGCGACCCCGGACTCGGCCAGAGCCCGCTCGTCGTCCTCCCGACTGGACAGCAGCTTCATCGGCCCGCTGACACAGACCAGCAGCCGCCGGTCGGTGGCGGCGAGCAGGATGTCCCGCACCGCCAGGTCCGGCCGGGGCGAGTGCAGCGCGTGGTGCAGCCGGGAGGCGACCGAGCCGGGGGCGCCGCGGCCGGCGACACCCCAGGCGATCAGGTCCACCAGCCGGTCGCCCCACCCCCAACTGACCAGCGGGGAGATCAGGTTGAGCAGCACCGCTCCGATGCTCACCCGGCCGGCGGGGGCCTCCGCTTTCGCCGCGTCGAGTGGCGGAGCCGGCGGTGTCCCCTTGGCGGCGTCAGCCTTCGCGTACGCCAACACCGGCTCGCCCGGCTCGACGAGCTGGCCGATCCGGTCGCGGTAGCTGGTCTCGTCCATCGGCCCAGTATCGGTGGTAGCCGTAGCCGTCGGTGGCCCGGCGCTGGGCGGCGACGCAGCCGGCGGGAAACAGCAGGCGGTGCGGGAAGTCGTGGCCGCCCCGTCCTGGGGCGGCCGGGGTGGCACCCACCCGGTAAACAGGGGACCGTACACCTGTCCGGGACCGCAACCCCGAGGAGTCCTCCCATGATCCTGGCCCGCGCCCACCAGGTCAGTCGCCGCTACGGTGAGCTGCTGGCCCTGGACGGGGTCGACCTGAGCGTCCGCTCCGGGGAGCTGGTCGGCCTGCTCGGCCCGAACGGCGCCGGCAAGAGCACCCTGATCAACCTGCTGGTCGGGGTACGCCGACCCACCGCCGGCCGGGTGGAACTGTTCGGCGGCGACCCGCGCGACCCGGCCAGCCGGCAGCAGCTCGGGGTCACCCCGCAGGAGACCGGCCTGCCCGCCACGCTCCGGGTCGGCGAGGTGGTCGACTTCGTCTCCGCGCACTTCCCCGACCCCGTCCCCCGGGGCGAGCTGCTCGACCGGTTCGGCCTCGGCGACCAGGTGAAGCGCCAGACCGGCGGCCTCTCCGGCGGGCAGCGCCGCCGGCTCGCGGTGGCCCTCGCCTTCCTCGGCCGGCCCCGGCTGGTCGTCCTCGACGAGCCGACCACCGGGCTCGACGTCGAGGCGCGGCACGCCCTCTGGGATGCGATCCGCGACTTCCACGCTGACGGCGGGACGGTGCTGCTGAGCAGCCACTACCTGGAGGAGGTGGAGGCCCTCGCCCAGCGGGTGGTGGTGATGGGGCACGGGCGGGTGCTCGCCGACGACACGGTCGAGGCGATCCGGGGCATCGTCGGCGTACGCCGGGTCAGCCTGATCGCCGACGACCTGCCGCCGCTGCCCGGGGTGGTCGCCACCGAGCACGCCGAGGGGCGTACCCACCTGCTCACCACGGACGCCGACCAGCTCGTCCGCGACCTGGTCACCGCCGGGGTGGCGTTCCACGACCTGGAGGTCCGCCCCACCTCGCTGGAGGAGGCGTTCCTCGCCATCACCACCGACCGGCCCGCGCCCGCCATCCGCTGAGGAGAAGATCCGTGCCCCTCGCCCTGGTCCACGCCCGCTACCAGCTTCTCGAAACCGTCCGGATCCCGGTAGCGATCTTCGGCAGCGCGTTCTTCCCCGCCGCCGCGATGCTCTTCTTCGTGGTGCCCTTCGCCGGGGACGACCCCACCAGTGCCACCTACGCCACCGCCGCCATGGTCACCTTCGCGGTGATGAGCGCCAACATCTTCCAGTACGGCATCGGCGTCGCCGAGGACCGCGACAAGCCCTGGGATCCGTACACCCGGACGCTGCCCGCGGGGCCGGCGCCCCGGCTCGCCGGCCGGGTCCTGGCCGGCCTGGCGCTCACCTACCTGTCCATGGTTCCGGTGGTGGTGATCGCGGCGGTGGCCACCGCCGCCCGGGTGACCCCGGTGCAGTTCCTGCTCGGCACCGGCGCCGTGGCGGTGATCTCGGTGCCGTTCACCCTGCTCGGGCTTACCATCGGCTACTCGCTGCCGAGCAAGGCGGCCATCGTGGTCGCCCAGCTCGTCTTCTTCCCGCTCGCCTTCGGCGGCGGCCTGCTCTCCGGCGGCCCGGACAACGCGCCCGGCTTCATCAAGGCGATCGCCCCCTATCTGCCCACCCGGGGCGCGGTGGAGGTGGTGTGGGCGGCCACCACCGACTGGCGGCCGAACGCGATCTCCATGGTCATGCTCGGCGTCTGGCTAGTGGTGCTGGCGGGGCTTGCCGGCTGGGCGTACCGGCGGGACGAGGGACGCCGCTTCACCTGACGTCTTGGCCGATTCCGGCCCGCCACGGGACGCGACGGTGCCACGATGCCGGCAGGGCGTGCCAGCGGGGCCGCCCACCGGCGAGAGGGGTCACCGTGAGCGGCGTGGAGCCCGGCACGCCCTGCTGGACCGACCTGGCGGCCGCGGGGCTGGAGGACGCCAAGCGGTTCTACTCGGAGCTGTTCGGCTGGACCGGCCGGGTCTCCCCGGAGCCCGCGGCCGACGGCTACACCGTCTTCCTCAAGGACGGCCGGGCTGTGGCCGGGGTGGGCCCGCCGGCCACGCCGGATCAGGTGCCGATCTGGTCGACGTACGTGGCGACCGACGACGCCGACCTGGTGGCCACCCGGGTGGAGGCGGCCGGCGGTCAGGTGGTGGTGGCCCCCTTCGACGTCTCCGACCAGGGCCGGATGGCGGTCCTCTCCGACCCGGCCGGGGCGGTGTTCAGCGTCTGGCAGCCAATGGCGATGCGCGGCGCGGAGCTGTTCAACGCGCCCGGGGCGATGTGCTGGAACGAGCTGGTCACCCCCGACCCGGAGCGGGCCAGGGACTTCTACGCGCTGGTCTTCGGCTGGCACGCGGAGGAGCAGCCGGGCGAGCCGTACCCGTACACCGGGTGGCGGTGCGGCACGCTGATCGTCGGCGGGCTGGCGCGACCGCTGGCGGAGCTGCCGGCCGACCTGCCGGCGTACTGGTCGGTGTGGTTCGCGGTGGCTGACGCGGACGCGACCGCGGCCCGCGCCGTCGAGCTGGGCGGGGCTGTCCTGGTCCCGCCCCGGGACACTCCGAAGGGCCGGCTCACCGCCCTCCGCGACCCGCAGGGCGCCCTCTTCTCCACCCTCGCCCCCCGACCCGTACGCCGCGTCACGGCTTAGCGTCCGCGGGCACCTGGCAGCAGCCGGTTAACAGGGGGCCCCTCCTCTACCGGAGGCGTTAACAAGGGGCCCCTCCTTTCAAGCGGGGCGGACGGGGACGACGAGGGGGCCGTGGTCGCCCTGGACAACCCGGACGCGGGCGCGGTAGTGGGTGGCGAGCAGGTCCTCGGTGAGCACCTCGTGCGGGGGGCCGGCGGCCGCCACCCGGCCGGCGGCGAGCAGCACCAGGCGGTCGGCGTACTCGCCGGCGATGGAGAGGTCGTGCATGGTGGCGAGCACGGTCAGGCCGTGCTCCCGGCGGAGCTGGTCGACCAACTCCAGCACCTCCTGCTGGTGGCCGATGTCCAGCGCGCTGGTCGGCTCGTCGAGCAGCAGCAGGGTGGCGCCCTGGGCCAGGGCGCGGGCCAGGAACACCCGCTGCCGTTCCCCGCCGGAGAGGGTGGCCAGTTCCCGGTGCCCGAACGCGCCCAGGTCGAGCCGGTCCAGCACCTCGTGCACGGCGGCCAGGTCGGCGGCCGACTCCCGGCCCAGCGCCGGAATGTAAGGGGTACGCCCGAGCAGCACGTAGTCGAAGACCGACATGCCGGCCGGGATCACCGGGGACTGGGCGACGGTGGCGACGACCCGGGCCCGGTCGCGGCGGCGGAGCGCCTGGATCGGCGTACCGAAGAGGGAGACCGCGCCCGGTGCGGGCAGCAGACCGCCGACGGCGCGCAGCAGGGTCGACTTGCCGGCGCCGTTCGGGCCGATCACGGTGACCCACTCGCCGACGGCGACGGTCAGGTCCACGCCGGCCAGGATCGACGCCCCGCCCAGTTCGACGCGCAGGTCCCGAACCTCCACGGCGCTCGACGGGACCTCTGGTCGCGACTGCGCGGACCGCGGGCCCCGTTCCCCGCTCATGTGAACACCCGGCGGGCGGTCCGCAGCACCAGGACGAAGAACGGGCCGCCGAGCAGCGCGGTGACCACGCCGATCGGAATCTCGGCGGGGGCGGCCACGGTCCGGGCGACCACGTCGGTCAGCGCCAGGAACGCCCCGCCGAAGAGCATCGACAGTGGCAGGATCACCCGGTAGCTGGACCCGGCGAGCAGCCGTACGGTGTGCGGCACGATGATGCCGACGAAGCCGATCAGCCCGGAGGCGGAGACCGCGGCGGCGGTGCCCAGCGAGGCGGCGGCGATCAGCAGGTAGCGGGAGCGCTGCGGGTGCAGCCCGAGGCTGGTGGCCTCGTCGTCGCCGACGGAGAGCACGTCCAGCTCGCGCCGGTGCAGCAGCACCACGACCGCGGTGAGCAGGAAGTACGGCAGGACCAGCCGGACGTCGTGCCAGCCGGCGGTGGCCAGCCGGCCGAGCAGCCAGGAGTAGACCTGCTGGATGCTCTCGGCGTGCCGCTGCATCAGATACGTCTGCCCGGCGGCGAGGAACGCCGAGACCGCCACTCCGGCCAGGATCAGCGCGGCGGGTGACCGGTCCCGCCCGCCGGCCGCGCCAAGCAGGTACGTCAGGGCGACCGCGCCGAGCGAGCCGACGAACGCGGCGAGCGGGATCGTCACCGGCATGCCGCTCAGCGCCCCGCCCGCCCCGGCGCCGAGCGCGATCGCCGCGGTCACCGCGAGCCCGGCCCCGGCCGCCACGCCCAGCAGGTACGGGTCGGCCAGTGGATTGCGGAACACGCCCTGGTAGCAGCCGCCGGCCAGGGCGAGCAGCCCGCCGACGAGCAGGCCGAGCACGACCCGGGGCAGCCGCAGCTCGGTGACGATGGCGATCTCCCGCTCGCTGAGCCCGCTGTCCAGGTGCACGCCGGGCAGCAGGTTGAGCAGCTCGGCGGCGACGCTGCCGGGTGGCAGGCTGACCGGGCCGAGGGACACCCCAGCGACCAGCGCGACCAGCACCGCGCCGATCCCGACCACCAGCCAACGCTTGCGCAGCCCGGCCGGCCGGGCCGTCGCACCCGGCCCGGCCGCGGGCCGCCCGCTGACCCGGCGTCCGAACATCCGGGTAGTGCCGCTCGTGGATCGGGACGCGGGCGTCCGGGCAGTGCCGCTCCCGGATCGGGACGCGGACATCGGGGTAGTGCCGCTCGTGGATCGGGACGCGGGCGCGCCGGCGGGCCGGGACGCGTCGGGCGCCCCGGCCGTGCCGGCGGATTCCGCTGGTCGCACGCTCACTGGCAGGTCACGCCGGGACCTTGGCGGTGGCGTCGACGATCGCCCGGAGCAGGTCGACCACGCGCGGGCCCCAGCGCGAGGCGATGTCGTCGTCGAGGGGGACGATCTGGTTGTTCTTCACCGCGGTGATGCCGGCCCAGCCGCTGCGGGCCTTGACGGTCTCGGGCGTCTGCTGGCAGCACTTGGTGTCGGACAGGAAGACGAAGTCCGGATTCGCCTTGACGATGACCTCCTGGGAGAGCTGCGGATAGCCGCCGTTCTTGCCGTCGGCGTCCGACGGGTCGGCGATGTTCTCCAGGCCGGCGAGGGCGTAGATCGAGCCGATGAAGGTCTTGCTGGTCGCGCTGTAGAGCTCCGGGCCCAGCTCGTGGTAGTAGGTGAGCTTCTCCGCCCGCTGCGGCAGCTTGCCGGTGAGCGCGGCGATCTCGTCCTTCATCTTCTTCGTGAGGTCCGCCGCCTCGCCCGGGTGGCCGGTCAGCGTGCCCAGGTCGGTGATCTGCTGGTACGTGTCGTCGAGGGTGGCCGCGGCCGGGATGAGCAGCACCGGGATCTTCAGCGTGGTGAGCTGGTCGACGATCTTGTTGATGTCGTTGGAGAGCACCACCAGGTCGGGGCTCTTGCCGGCGATCGCCTCGGCGTTCGGCTGGAAGCCGGAGAGGTCGGTCTTCGGCGCCTCCGACGGGTAGTTCGACTGGTCGTCGACGGCGGTGACCTGCTTGCCGGCGCCGACCGCGAAGAGCATCTCGGTCGCGGTCGGCGACAGCGAGACGATCTTCTCCGGGCGCTTCTCCAGGGTCAGCTTGCCGACCGTGACCGGGAAGGCCGCGGCGGCGCTGCTGCCGCCGGCGGCGGGGGTGTCGGTCGAAGTCTTCTCGGCGCAGCCGCCGAGGAGGAGGGCGCCGACCGCGAGGGCGGCGGCGAAGAGCCGGGGGGTACGTCTGGACATGGGTCCTCCTGTCGGTCGAGGAGCGTGGTGCTTCGCCGACAGGGAGCGCCTGGGCGTGCCCGTCCGCGAGGCGCCCTTCCTCGAGAGCGCGTGTCGCGACCGTGCCGCAGGCGACCTGGCTCGTCCCCACCGCGTCCGGCCGGCGGAGGGCCGACGCCACGGGTGGGGCATCACAGTTGCGGGACAGCGCCGGTTTCACACCGGCTTCGCTGCGGGTTGGTCGGTAGCACGGTAGCGCACGACCAGCGAAGATCGCCCGGACGGGAGGGGTGAGCGAGGGCCCCGGCAATCATTTTCCATCCCTTCACCTCTGGCGAAAGTTCCCGCCAAGCGCGACAGTGAACGGCAACGATGCCGTTTCCCTGTGGAGATGCCATGGCCATGAGATCCCTCGGCGCGGTCGCCACCGCCGGCGTCACCGCGCTCGCCATCCTCGCCACCACCGCCCCGGCCGGGGCCGCGCAGCCGGCCACCGGGGACACCACGGTCACCCACGACGAACAGATCACCTGGCAGGGCTGGTCCGACGCGGGCTGGTCGACGGGCGCCGCCGCCGGCACCACCGTCACCTCCGGCGGCCTCACCCTGGGCACCCCGGTCGGCACCATCGCCTACAAGGACCCGCACTCGAACAGCAAGCGCACCTGGGCGTACGGGACCTGGACCTCGCCGCTCACCGAGGTCGGCTTCGGGGCCACCGAGCTGGTCGCCTCCTGGAACGCCGACACCCCCGCCGGCACCTGGCTCCAGGTCGAGCTCCAGGGCACGTACACCACCGGCACCCGAACCCCCTGGTACGTCCTGGGCCGGTGGGCCTCGGGCGACGCCGACATCCGGCGGACCAGCGTCGACAAGCAGGGCGACCGGACCTCCAGCATCTGGACGGACACCTTCGCCATCAACAACCCGGGCGCCGGGGTGCTGCTGCGGGCGTACCAGCTCCGGCTGACGCTCTACCGGGACCCGGCCCGGACCGTCTCGCCGGTGGTCCGGTCGCTGGGCGCGATGAGCTCGAACGTGCCGGACCGGTTCACCGTCGCCCCGAGCGCCGGCCACATCGCCTGGGGCACCGAGCTGGCCGTGCCGCGCTACTCGCAGAACATCCACGCCGGCGAGTACACGCAGTACGGCGGTGGAGGTGAGGCGTGGTGCTCGCCGACCTCCACCGAGATGGTGGTCGAGTACTGGGGCCGGAAGCCCTCGGCCGAGGACACCGCCTGGGTCGACCCCCGCTACGCCGACCCCACCGTCGACCACGCCGCCCGGATGACCTACGACTACCAGTACGGCGGCACCGGCAACTGGCCGTTCAACACCGCGTACGCGGCCACCTTCCCGGGGCTGGAGGGCAAGGTGACCCGGCTGCACTCGCTGGACGAGATCGAGCACTTCATCGCCGCCGGCATTCCCGTGGTGACCAGCCAGTCCTTCCTCGCCAGCGAGCTGGACGGGGCGGGCTACGGCACCGCCGGGCACCTGATGGTGGTGGTCGGCTTCACCGCCACCGGCGACGTCATCGCCAACGACCCGGCCTCACCCAGCAACCAGGCGGTCCGCCACGTCTACCGACGGGACCAGTTCGAGCGGATCTGGCTCCGGACGAAGCGGACCACCGCCAACGGCGGCACCGCCGGCGGCTCCGGCGGCATCGCCTACCTGATCAAGCCGACCACCGTGGCCTGGCCATCGGTGGCCGGTTCCACCAACTGGTGATTCCCCTACCCACCCTATGGAGATGACATGATCAGACCCGCCCTACGCGCGGCCGCCCTCGCCGGCGCGACCGCGCTCGCCCTCCTCGGCACCACCGTGCCCGGCCACGCCGACAACAACCTCCCGGCCGGCCCACACGACGAGCAGATCACCTTCCAGGAGTGGTCGAAGTACCCGGACTGGCGTACCGGCACCCACCAGGGGACGCAGGCCATCCCCGGGCACCGCACCGGGATCACCATCGCCGAGCCGGCCGGCACCGTTCCGGTCACCGACAAGCACACCGGCGCGACCCGCACCTGGGAGTACGCCACCTGGACCTCGCCGGAGCGGCAGATCGGCTTCGACGCCACCGAACTGGTCGCCTCGTGGAACGCGGAGACCCCGGCCGGCACCTGGATCCAGGTCGAGCTGCACGGCACGTACAACACCGGCCAGCAGACCCCCTGGTACCTGATGGGCCGCTGGGCCTCCGGGGACCAGGACATCACGCGGACCACCCTGGACGGTCAGGGCGACCCCTGGTCGACCATCTGGACCGACACCTTCTCCATTGACAACGCCAAGAAGGGCGTGCTGCTGCAGTCGTACCAGCTCCGGTTGACCCTCTACCGGGCGCCGGGGCAGGCCGCCTCGCCGCGGGTCTGGATGCTCGGCGCGATGAGCTCCAACGTGCCGGACCGGTTCACCGTCACACCGAGCAAGGGCGGAATCGCCTGGGGCACCGAACTGCCGGTGCCGGCCCGCTCCCAGATGATCCACCGGGGCAACTACCCGGAGTGGGGCGGCGGCGGCCAGGTCTGGTGCAGCCCCACCTCGACCACCATGGTCCTGGAGTACTACGGCAAGCTGCCCTCGGCTAAGAACATGTCCTGGATCACGCCTGGCTACACCGACCCGCAGGTCGCGTACGCCGCTCGGATGACCTGGGACTACGAGTACGAGGGCGCGGGCAACTGGCCGTTCAACACCGCGTACGCGGCCAGCTTCCCCGACATCGACGCCAAGGTCACCCGGCTGCACTCCCTCGACGAGGTGGAACGCTTCATCAAGGCCGGCATCCCGGTCGTCACCTCGCAGTCCTTCCTCGGCGAGGAACTGGACGGCTCGAACTACGGCACCTCCGGACACCTCTTCGTGATCGTCGGGTTCACCGCCGACGGTGACGTGATCGTCAACGACCCCGCGTCGTCCTCGAACGCCGCTGTGCGCAACGTCTACAAGCGGGAGCAGTTCGAGCAGATCTGGCTGCGGACCAAGCGGTACCGGGCGAACGGCACCGTGGCCGGCGGCTCGGGCGGCATCGCGTACCTGATCAAGCCGGCGGACCGGCCCTGGCCGGTCGTGCCGGGCTCGACCAACTGGTGACGGGACGGGCCCGGCACGGTCCCCACTCGGGGCGGTGCCGGGCCCGTCGCCCGTTGGTCGGCCGCCCTGGCGTTACGCGGACGGAGCGAACGAGGCGGGCGGAGCCGACGGTTGGGTCGCCTCACGGCGACGCCGGATCGTCCGCACAATGATCACCACCCAGGCCACCAGGGCCGCCACGCCGGCCAGGGAGAGCCCGGTGACCCACAGATACGTCGACCCGCCGGTGGTGGAGAAGACGCCCGCGCGGGCGCCCGTGTCGCGGGCCGGGGCGGTGGCATCCTTGGCCAGCCCGTCGGGCGCGTCGTAGAGGATCACGTCGTCGCGCCGGGCGCCGCCCTCGGTGGCGACGAAGGTCCCGCGCCACTCACAGTTGCGTCGGCCGCACTCCTCATGCACGGCGGTGAAGGTGCCCGACGTCCCGCCACCGTTCTTCGCCTGCCAGGTGGGGGCGAGGTCGGTGGCACCCGCCAGCAGTCCGGCGGCGGCGATTACCGGCAGACCGATCCAGACGAACACCTTCGTTCGCCATCCGCTGATCTTGTTAAGGAAACTCACGGCGGCAGACCCTAGCGGCACCTGGTCGCTCGCGCTGCCCCATTTCGCGGTGGGCGCCAGGATTTCTCGTGATAGTCGGCTTTTCGTGACCGTCGGCCAGGGTGCCGGCCCATCGACGTCGCGCCGCCCGGCCTACTCCTCGCGGCGCTGGTCCGCCGGCTCGGGCTGGTCGTCGCCGGCGAGCGCGGAGCGCAGCCGCTCCTTCTCGGCGCGGCGCCGGTCCGACGCCTCGGCCATCTCCCCGGCCATCTCGTCCCGCCACGACCGGAGCAGGAAGAACGAGAGCGCGGCGGAGGAGGCCAGCGCCAGCAGCAGGCGCAGGAAGATGCTCATCTCGACGAACCAGAGGGCCGCCAGCACGCCGACGAACAGCCCGATCCGGCCCAGCGTGTACTTGACTGCCGCGCTCACGTTCGCACTCCCTTTCTCCATCACCGCTGGCGCGGCCTCAGCTCGTACGTCGAGCCAGCCAGTGGACGCCAGGAAACCAGATCACCGCGTAGACCACGGTGAACACCGCCGCGGCCAGCGCGCCGGAAAGCAGGGGCGGCAGCCCGGCGGCCAGCCCGGCCGCCAACAGGCCCGCGACGACTCCGACCGCGACGCCGGCCAGCGCCGCCACCACCCGGGCGGCGCCGAACTCCCAGGCCCGGAAGTCGTCCCAGAACAACCAGACCGGCAGGATCACCGTCAGCCAGCCGTTGGTACGCCCGAACCCGCCTCCGCCCATCGTGGCGAACGCCCACTCGAAGAGCACCAACGCCAGCAGCCCGATCACCAGGCCGGCGAGGCTCACCCCGAGCAGGTCGCCCAGGGTGAGGATGCGCCCCTCGGCGTCCCGCCGGGGGAAGGTGCGCTGCTGCTCCTCAGTGGTCATCGGCGTGCCTCAGGCCCAGACCTGCTGCGGCTCGGCCCGGCGCTCGGCCAGCGACGGGGCCGGGTCGTACTCGCGGACGATCTCGTAGCGGGTGTTCCGCTCGACCGGGCGGAAGCCGGCGTCCCAGATCATGTGCAGCAGGTCGTCGCGGTGCATGGTGTTCGGCGTGCCGTAAGAGTCGGCGTCGTGAGTGATCTTGTATTCCACGACGGAACCGTCCAGGTCGTCCACACCGAAGTTCAACGACAGCTGGGCCACCGAGAGACCGTGCATCACCCAGAAGCACTTGACGTGCGGGACGTTGTCGAAGAGCAGCCGGGACACGGCGAAGGTCTTCAGCGACTCGGCCGGCGAGGCCATCGTGGTCCGGGCCTGGATCCGATTACGGATCTTGCCGTCCGCCGAGTCGACGAAGTCGTGCTGGTAGCGCAGCGGGATGAAGACCTGGAAGCCGCCCGTCTCGTCCTGCAACTCGCGCAGCCGCAGCACGTGGTCGACCCGGTGCCGGGGCTCCTCGATGTGGCCGTAGAGCATGGTCGACGGGGTCTTCATGCCCTTCGAGTGGGCCAGCCGGTGGATCCGCGACCAGTCCTCCCAGTGGCAGGCGTGGTCGACGATGTGCTGCCGGACCTCCCAGTCGAAGATCTCCGCGCCGCCGCCGGTCAGCGACTCCAGGCCGGCATCCATCAGCTCGTCGAGGATCTCGTCGGCGCCCAGCCCGCTGATCTTCTCGAACCACTGCACCTCGGTCGCGGTGAACGCCTTGAGGTTGACCTTCGGCAGCGCCGCCTTCAGCTCGCGCAGCACCTTCGGGTAGTAGCGCCAGGGCAGGGTCGGGTGCAGGCCGTTGACGATGTGCAGCTCGGTGAGCTGCTCGTCCTCCATCTCCTTGGCCTTGCGGACCGCCTCGTCGATACGCATCGTGTAGGCGTCCTTCTCGCCCGGCTTGCGCTGGAACGAGCAGTACGCGCACGACGCGGAGCAGACGTTGGTCAGGTTGAGGTGCCGGTTGACGTTGAACATCACCCGGTCGCCGTTCATCTCGGTGCGCTTGTGGTGGGCCAGCCGCCCCAGCCAGGCGAGGTCGTCGCACGCGTAGAGGGCGATGCCGTCCTCCCGGGTGAGCCGCTCCCCCGCGTAGACCTTCGCTTCGAGCTCACGCTTGAGTCCGGCGTCCATCGAAAGCCACGTCCCTTCCACCTGCGGTCCCGGTCGAGCGTACGTCGGTCCTCCGACGTACCGGCGACCCGGTCGACCGCAGCGACCAAGTTCACCGGACTCCCAGTCGGCCGTCACCCTGTGCACATCGACATACCTGCGCCGGTGGGGTAAGACAGGATGGGGCGGAACACACACCTGTACCGTCCCTGCTCACCGCGCGCACCACGCGCGGAAGACGCCAGACCGGACGGGGAGCGGCATGGTCTACAGCAGGCAGGGTCGACGGCAACGACGCAGGAGGCCGCTGATCTCTCCGGTGCTGCGCCCGAAGCTCTGGTCCGCCCTGCTCGGCGTGGTGGCGGCCGCCGCGATCGCCACTCCGGTCTGGGCCGACCCGCTGCCCGACACCATCCCGAGCACCGGATCCCGACCCACCGTCGGCGGCACGTTGCAGCTGCCCGGCACGGTTCCCGGCGGGCCCGGTCAGACCCCGGGTGCACCCGGTGCCACCCCGGGCGTCACCAACCCGGCCGACGGGCCGCTCATCGCGCAGATCAACCAGGTCGACGCCCAGGTCGCCCAGCTCGGTGACGACCTGCTCGAGGTCAAGGAACAGTGGGAGGCGGTGAAGGCCGAGCTGGCCCGCGCCGAGGCCGACCTGAAGGAGGCCGAAGCGGCGCTCGCCCAGGCCCAGGAGAGCGCCCGCAGCGCCGCCGCCGACGCGGTCAAGGCCGCCGCCGCCGTCCCGCCCGCACCGTTCGGCCCCGACCTACGTGACCTCAGCGCCCTCCAGCGGATCACCCGCGGCGACAAGGCCGATGGGGCCACCACCGCGGTCGCCGGCGAGGTCACCCGGGCCACCGCCAATGAGCGGATCGCCCGCGCGGCGTACGACGCGGTCAAGCGACGCGCCGACGACATGGCCGCCGAGTACGCCCGGATCGAGGTGGAGCTGCACCGGCAGGAAGGCGTGCTGCTCAAGCTGCGCAAGGACAACGCCGCGCAGCTGCTCGAGATCGAGAAGCGCCAGGACGCAGCCGAGCAGCAGATCGGCAGCTCGTACGTCATCAACCAGAGCGTCAGCGGGCAGGTCGCCCACCCGACTGCGCTGGCCGCCGTGCGGTACGCCCTCGCCCAGCTCGGCGACCCGTACCTGTGGGGGGCGGAAGGGCCGAACCGCTTCGACTGCTCGGGCCTGGTGCTCGCCTCGTACCGGGCGGCCGGCTACCACGGCCTGCCCCGGGTTTCCCGCGACCAGTACTTCGCCACCCGCTCCCGCACCGTGGACCCGAACGCGCTGCTCCCGGGTGACCTGCTCTTCTTCGCCTCGGGGAGCAGCTGGACGACCATCCACCACGTCGCCATGTACATCGGCAACGGCAAGATGGTCGAGGCGCCGCGCACCGGCGACGTCGTCAAGATCTCGGTGGTCCGCTGGTCCCGGCTCTACGCGGCCACCCGCGTGGTCGGCGCGGTCCCCGCCCCGGCCACCCCGGCGCCGGGCCCGACCGCGACGACCCCGGCACCGGGTCCGACCACGACGACCCCGATCCCGATCCCCAAGCCGAAGCCGACCCCGACGCCGGCCCAGCCGGGCAGCCCGAAGCCGACCCATACACCCACGCCGCAGCCCACCAAGTCGAGCCCGAGCCCCAGCCCGTCGACCTCGCCGAGCAGCTCGCCCACGGGGTCGCCGACGTCCGGCTCGCCGACCCCCTCCCCGAGCGACTCGACGGGCACCAAGCCGGAGGTGACCCCGGGCACCGACCCGAGCGGAGTGGAGCCGTCGAACAGCGCGGCGGACACGACCTCGTCCAGCCCGAGCACCGGTAGCTGACCCAACCGTCCACTCCGGCTGTGCTGCCGTGCCGGAATGTGGCACGGTGAGACCCAGGCACTCCTGGCCGACGCCACGGTCAGGGGGCGAGCGCGGGTGCGGAGGGGCGAGCATGGGCGAGCAAGAGGTTCCGGCGGAGACGGTCCACCCCGGATCCACGCCCGAGCCCGCCGGTGATCCGGCTGGCCCGGCTGTCGGCAAGGCCGCCCCGGCCGCGGCCGCCCGGGCACGGGTCAGCGTCGCCGGTGCCGCCGTACCACCGCCGGCTGGCGCCGTGCCGGGTTCGCCGGCCACCGCCACCACGTACCGGGCGGCTGCTCCGGCCCAGGCCGCACCGCGAGCCGAGGCGGGACAGCCCGCGCCGCGGGCCGAGGCGGGGCAGGCGGCACCGCGGGCCGAGGCGGGGCAGGCCCGAGCCAGCGCCGCCGTACCCGGCCTGAGCCGCATGTCGCCGGACGAGGCCGCCGCTGCGACCGTGGCAAAGGCGGGCGGTGCCAAGGTCTACCGCGCGGGGCCGGTCAACCCCGAGCCACCCGAGCCGGCGCAACCACCGGAGCCGGCGCAACCACCGGCACCACCCCTGCCGGAACCCGAGCCGGCTCCGACGCCCGTACCGGGTCCCACCCCGCCATCGCCGGCACCGCCCATGCCGGAGCCGGAGCCGCCGTTCCGGCCGGTGCCACCAGTGCCCGCGCCGCCGCCCGGGCCGACCCCGCCGGGCCCGGTCCCGCCGCGGCCCGAGCCGCCGGTGCCGCCGCCCGCTCCGCCGGTGCCATCGCCTCCGCCGCCGCCCGGCCCCATGCCGGCTCCGCCGTTTCCTCCTCCGCCCGCCACGACCAGCCCGGGGGCCACTCCCCTGACGGTCGAACCGTCGCTGGCCCACCCGGCGGGCCGGCCCGTCTCCGCGCCCCCGGCCATCCCGGTGGCCAGGGCCAGCGTGCCGGTCTCCACGCCGCCCGGGGCGGCTGTGCCTGCACCGGTCTCCGTGCCTGGGGCGGGCGTGCCTGCACCGGTCTCCGCGCCGGCTGGGGCGCCGGCGTCCCCGACGATCCCCGGGCCGCCGGTGACGGCTGCGGCGCCGGTGGTGCCGGCGCCCGCGCTGCCCACCTGGCCGCCGTCGACCGACCAGCGGAACAACTCGACCGGCCGGGACGCCGGGCAGGCATACCCGGTCAGCGGGCCCGCAGTGCCCCCGAGGACGGGCTATCAGGGCGGCCCCGACCTGGCCGGCACGGCGTACGGAGGCACCGACGGGCCCGGCTTCGCCACGGTCTCGTTTCCGCAGGGCAACTCGCCGGAGAGCTCCGGCTCCCTGACCGGGCACATTCTGGCCCAGGGCTGGGCCGAGGACCCCCCGGCGGCCCGGTCCAGCACCACCAAGGTGATCATCGTGATGGCCGTCTCGCTGGGCCTGCTGATCGCGATCAGCCTGCTGGTGGTGTTCCTGGCAGAAAACGCGCTGAGCGGCTGACCGGCAACATGCTGAGCCGCTGACGGGGTGAGACCGCCCACTACTGCGTCGCGGTGCGGTGGCGACCACACGGGGCCGCCGTACACTTGTGGAGATCATTGACCTGGCGCGCCGGTTGCGCGCCCATGGGCGATCTTGCGGGCGATTCGGCGGCGTTCAGCGCCGCGGCGGGCCATCGCGAAGATGCGCCCCGCTCGAAAGGCCTTTCTTGACCATTTCTGCTGCCCCAGGCATTTCCCCGTACGCCGATCAGACCCCCACGCCGGAGCGTCCGGCCACCGAGAGCACCGACTTCGCCGCGCTGGGCCTGCCCCGGCGGCTGGTCGACACGCTCGCCCGACAGGGCATCACCACCCCGTTCGAGATCCAGCGGGCCACCCTTCCGGACGCGCTCGCCGGCCGCGACGTCCTGGGCCGGGGCCAGACCGGTTCGGGCAAGACGCTCGCCTTCGGCCTGCCGATGATCGCCCGGCTCGCCGACCGCAACCGGGCCCGCCCGCTGCACCCGCGCGCCCTGGTCCTGGTGCCCACCCGTGAGCTGGCCATGCAGGTCAACGACGCGCTGATGCCGCTCGGCAAGGCCGTCGGCATCTTCGTCAAGACCGCCGTCGGCGGCGTCCCGTACGACCGGCAGATCGACGCGCTGCGCCGGGGCGTGGAGATCGTCGTCGCCACCCCGGGGCGGCTCGGCGACCTCATCGAGCGCGGCGTGTGCAGGCTGAACGACGTCGAGATCACCGTGCTCGACGAGGCCGACCAGATGGCCGACATGGGCTTCCTGCCCGAGGTCACCGAACTGCTGGCGAAGACGCCGGCGGACGCCCAGCGGCTGCTCTTCTCGGCCACCCTGGACAACGACGTCGACACCCTGGTCAAGCGGTTCATGACCGACCCGGTCACCCACTCGACCGCGCCGCCGACCGCCGCCGTGTCCACCATGGACCACCACCTGCTGCTGATCCCGCCGCACGACAAGTTCGCCGTGGCGGCGTCCATCGCGGCCCGCGACGGGCGCACCATGCTCTTCGCCCGTACGCAGCTCGGCGTCGACCGGCTGGTCGAACAGCTCGCCGCGGTGGGCGTACGCGCCGGCGGCCTGCACGGCGGCAAGACCCAGCGGATGCGTACCCGGACCCTGGCCGAGTTCCGCGAGGGGCGGATGAACGTGCTGGTCGCCACCGACGTGGCGGCCCGGGGCATCCATGTCGACGGAGTGTCGCTGGTGCTGCACGTGGACCCGCCGAAGGACCCGAAGGACTACCTGCACCGGGCGGGGCGTACCGCTCGGGCGGGAGAGTCGGGTGCGGTGGCGACCCTGGTGCTGCCGAAGCAGCGCCGGACGACCCTCGCCATGCTGGAGAAGGCGGGCGTCGAACCGGCCCAGACCCGGGTGCGGGCGGGCGACCTGGCGCTGGCCGAGCTGACCGGCGCCCGCGAGCCCAGTGGGGTGCCGGTCCGGGACGAGCCCGAGCCGCGCCGGCACGGCAACCGACCGTCCGGCCCGCGCCACTCCGGCGGCCGCGAGCGCGGGTCGTTCGACCGTGGCGGGCGTGGCGAGCGCCGGTTCGGGGACCGGCCGACCGGTGGCCGGAGCTACGGCGACCGCAGCTACGGCGACCGCAGCTATGGCGACCGCGACGGACGCGGCTACGGCGAACGGAGCGGACGCGACTCCGGCGAACGGGGCGAGTACCGGTACGAGGACCGCACGCAGCACGGACGGCGCTTCGGCGATCGGGGTGACCGACGTTTCGGTGACCAGGACGGCCGGGGCGACCGACGTTTC